>JAZODY010000314.1:0-8042 GCA_045597245.1 Tidjanibacter sp. | reverse complement strand
TAGTGTTACCATTACACCATAGCCCAATGTTTTGTTGTCTTCTCTCGGAAAACGTTGCAAAGATATATAATTTTAATTATCCGCAAACATTTTGTGCCTATTTTTTTGATATTTTTTTTCAAACGGCTCCTCTTGCTCCTCTCAACCCTGCATCCGACGCACCTCTGCGCGGTCGTCCTGCTCTCTCTGCCCCATACTTTCGGTATTGTCGATTGAAAATCCCGCATGGATTGAGCGCGGCATTACCGAAAAACAGTGGCAATGACGGTCGGCAGGATATGTGGCAAATAGGCGATAAAGGTGTCGCCCGCACTATGCGGGCGACACCTTTATCGCTTGTCTGTTCTCGATGAAACTTATTAGAGATGTTTCTCCAATTTGTCTTTCAGGTCGGCCTCCGAGCAGGCACCTACCTGTTTGTCTACCAACTCTCCGTTCTTCACGAAGATGATGGTCGGGATGCTGCGGATGCCGAATTTAACCGACAAGTCGTCGTCTTCATCCACATTGCACTTGCCTATGATGGCCTTGCCGTCATACTCCTCGGCGAATTTCTCCACTATCGGGGCCATCATTCTGCATGGACCGCACCATTCGGCCCAAAAATCTACCATGACGAGTTTGCCTGACGATGCCAGCTCGTCGAAATTCTCAATCGTAATGTTTACTTCCATCTCTGTTACTCTCTTTGTTTTTGTTTATTGGTTTGTCTGTGTCGTCTTTTTCGTTGTCCCGTTCCACACTCTTTTATGCCGTCGGCATTTTTTATCGGTTGCTGTCCGTCAGTTGGTCAGGAGCATGTATTTTATCTCCATTCTGTCGCAGAAATCGCAGAACTCTTTGGTTATGCTCACACGCTCTTTCTTGCAGATGAAACCCGCACTCACATCGCTTCTCGGGTCTGTAACCCTTATCTTCAATGTGGTTGCGCCTTTTGTCTTGGCAATCTCCTGTTCAAGAGTGTCTATCAACTCTTTCGTGATGTCGTTTATGTTCAAATAGAGCACCATCTCCTTCATCTGGGTGGTCATCACCTCATTCAACTGCATCATGGAGGATATCTTCACCTCCAACTCGTTCTCGTTGAATCGGCGTGGCTTCACTCCGCCCTTAATCATCAAAAAGTATTCCGCGAAGAGATACTTCCTGAAATTCTCGTAATCTTTGTCGAACAGCGCAAACTCGTGCGCTCCCGAGTAGTCCTCCAACGTGAATTTGCCGAATGGCTTTCCGTTTCTGGTGTAGAGGTTGGCCACATTGGTCACCATGCCTGCTGCCGTGAAATCGCGTCCCTTGATGTTGTTCAGATTGGCAAACTGATTCATCTGCGTGTTGCACAGATTTTTAACTATGGGAGCATAGTCGTCCAACGGGTGCGATGAGAGGAACAGGCCTATCACCTCGCGCTCCTTGTTGAGTGTTTCGAGTTTGGTCCATTCCGGCAGATTTGGGAAGAGCGGACGCTGTATGTCGTGGTGGTCGCCGCCTCCGAAGAGGCTCTGCTGTGCATTCTGTCTCTCATATTGCACTTTGGCCCCGTACTTCATCAACAGGTCGAGCATCACTCCTCCGTTGGGGTCCTTCGGGTGAGGCGTAAGCAACTTGCCTCGATGCATGGTGAGTATCGAGTCGAATGCTCCGGCCAGCAACAGATTCTCTATCGTCTTTCTGTTTACCGCCTGAAACTCCACCCTCTCCATGAAATCGTATATGTCCTTGAACTTTCCGCCTGCCTCTCTCTCCTTGACTATGCTCTTTACCGCGGCCTCGCCCACGCCCTTTATGGCGGCCATGCCGAATCTCACGTTGCCCTCCTTGTCGGCCGAGAAGGCATGGACGCTTTCGTTGATGTCGGGCCCCAGCACGCGGATTCCCATACGTCTGCTCTCGTCCATGAATATGGTCACCTTGTCGATACTCGACGAGTTGCGACTCATCAGTGCCGCCATGAACTCCGAGGGGTAGTGAGCCTTCAACCATGCCGTCTGGTAGGCAACATAGGCATAGCAGGTGGCGTGAGACTTGTTGAATGCATACGACGCAAAAGCCTCCCACTGACTCCATATATCTTCGCATATCTTCGGGTCATGTCCGCGCTCCACCGCACCATCTATAAATTGCGGTTTCATCTTGTCCAGAACGGCCCTCTGTTTCTTGCCCATTGCCTTTCGCAACGTGTCGGCCTGACCTCCCGTGAAACCGGCCAGCAACTGCGACAACAACATCACCTGCTCCTGATAGACCGTGATGCCGTAGGTGTCGGCCAGATATTTCTCCATCTCCGGAAACTCATATGTCACCGGCTCCCGACCCTGCTTGCGGTCGATGAAGTTGGGAATCTTCTCCATCGGTCCCGGACGGTAGAGTGCGTTCATGGCTATCAGGTCGTCAAGTCTTGTGGGTTTCAGCGCACGCAGATATTTTTTCATGCCGCCCGACTCGAATTGGAATATACCCGTCGTGTCGCCATGACTGAACAATTCATAGGTCTTGGCATCGTCGAGTGGTATGGAGTCGATGTCTATGTCTTCTCCCGTCGTGCGTTTCACATTCTCCACCGCATCTTTTATGATGGAAAGGGTCTTCAAGCCCAAGAAATCCATCTTTATAAGGCCGACGCTCTCCACAAACTTACCCTCGAACTGTACCACGTTCAAGTCGGCATCCTTTGCGGTGGCTATCGGCGCGAACTTCTCCAAGTCGTCCTGACCTATAATCACTCCGCACGCATGCACTCCCGTCTGCCTTATCGAGCCTTCCAGTTGTTCGGCATATCTCAGTGTGTTTCTTATCAGTTCGTTGGACGAATCTTTCTCCTGTCTCAACTCGGGCACATCTTTGTAAAGACGTTCGAATTGGGTCTCGCCCTTCTCCGCGGCAATCTTATCCGGTACCAACTTGGCTATCCTGTCGCTCTCCTGCAACGACAGATTCTGCACTCTCGCCACATCCCTTATCGCCATTTTGGGTAACATCTTGCCGAAGGTGATGATTTGCGCCACGCGTTTCTGGCCATACTTCTCAATCACGTAGTTCAACACATCGGCCCTTCCGTCCTCATCGAAATCGACATCCACATCGGGCATCGAGATTCGGTCGGGATTGAGAAAACGCTCAAACAGCAGGTCGTATTTAATGGGGTCGATATTTGTGATTTTAAGAGCATAGGCCACCACCGAGCCGGCAGCCGAGCCTCGACCCGGACCCACCGACACCCCCATCTCTCTCGCGGCACGTATGTAGTCCCACACAATGAGGAAGTAGCCTGGGAATCCCATTCTCTCTATGGTGCTCAATTCATAGTCAAGACGCTCCTTCTTCTTCTCGTCGAAATCGTCGCCATATCTCATTCGGCATCCCTCATAGGAGAGATGGGTGAGATAGAGGAACTGCTTTGCCACCGTCAGCATCTCTTGCAGATGCTCGTCATCCTTCACGAACTCCTCCAAGTCGTCAGCTGCGGCAGCCCTCTCTTTTTGCTCGGGGTCGGTGAGTTTTTTCAGGAAGGCTGTCTTTAATTGTTCTTTGTCTATCACGAAGTTGTCGGGCAGCATAAAATTGGGCATCAGCGGTCCTCGGTCGAGTTTGTACTCCTCCACCTTGTTCGCTATCTCCACCGTATTGGCCAATGCTTCCGGATGGTCGGGGAACAACTCGGCCATCTCCTCCGGACTTTTGAAATACTCCTCGCCCGTATAACGCATACGATTCGGGTCGTCATAGGTCTTGCCCGTATTGAGACATATCAGGTGGTCGTGTGCCGTGGCATCATCCTGTGCGGTGAAATGCACGTCGTTGCTCGCTATGATTTTCACTCCGTGCTCTTCGGCCAGCTCTATCAGCACCTTGTTCACCTCCATCTGGTGTTCATACGTGTCCCTCGGTTTCGTGGGGTCCTGCGGGCGATGGAGTTGCAACTCGATGTAGTAGTCGTCGCCGAACAGATTCTTGTACCACTCCACCACTCGGCCGGCTTCGGCTCTGTTTCCATTCATAATCGCCTTTGGCAACTCTCCTCCCAGACATGCCGAACAACATATCAACCCCTCGTGGTGCTCTTCCAACAACTTGGCATCGATGCGCGGACGGTAGTAGAAACCCTCCGTATAGCCAATCGATATTAGTTTTATGAGATTTCTGTATCCCGTCTCGTTCTTGGCCAACAGTATCAGGTGGTAGCGTTTGTCGCTCTCGGGCGAGTGTACCAGATGGTTCTGCGTCACATAGGCTTCGCAACCGAGGATGGGTTTTATGCCCGCCTTGGTTGCCTTGTCGTAGAACTCCTTCACGCCGAACATATTGCCGTGGTCGGTGATGGCTACTGCCGGCATGCCGTATTTCTCGGCCTGCTTTATCAGCGAACCCACCGATGCGGCTCCATCCAGAATGGAGTATTGGGTATGTACATGCAGATGAACGAACTGAGCCATAATTCTCTCTTTTGATAGAAAACAAAGGTAGGAATATAATTTGCATTTATAAACTTCGGGCCTATTGTTTTTATCAACATTTTTCCCTATATTTATAAACCAAAACTTATCTGCCATGAAAGAGAACGAGATAGTTTCACTGAGTTCCTATTACTCCATTGAGGAGGCCAACATCGCGGCGTCGCTGTTGCGTTCTATGGGAGTGGAGGTACAGGTTGTGGGCGAGATTGCGGCAAATGTGTTGCCCTATCTTGCGGGAAGCAATGTGGTGCGCCTGCTCGTAAAGGCGAGCGATTACGACAGGGCTGTTTCCCTGCTCGAAAATGGTCCAGAAGAGCAATAAGCCTCCTTTTGGGACCATAATGACCATAAAGTCCCCGTCGGAACGACTCCGACGGGGACTTTTGTTCTGCGTGAGCCGTGGCGGCTCCTACAATACATATTTAAGCAACACGAATCCGCCTATAAGCAACACCGTGAATGCCGTTACGCACAGGTTGAAATACTTGTCTATGAAACCCTTGATGGGGGCGCCGAATCTCCACACCAGCACCGCCTCCAAGAAGAAACGCATGCCGCGTGCTATCAGTGAGGCCAGCATGAATATCACGAAGTTGATGTTGCACACTCCTGCCGCTATGGTGAATATTTTATAGGGTATCGGGGTGAATCCTGCCGTGAAGATTGCCCAGAAATTCCACTCCTCATAGGTGGCGCACACCGAATCGAAACTCTCCTGCGAGAAGAGTGTCGGAATAAACCAATCGTGCAACACTCCCTCCCAGAGTCCCAGACCTATCGCATAACCCAATGCCGCACCCGTCACCGAGCCTGCCGTACATATCATTGCGAAACGGAACGACCTCTTGGCATAACCGAAACAGAGCGCCAGAAGCAACACATCGGGAGGAATGGGGAAGAAACTCGACTCTGCAAATGCCAGTATGAAGAGTGCCAACGGGCCCCATTTGGTGTCGGCCCATCCCAGTACCCAATCGTAGCAGCGTCTGATGATGTTCGGTCTCTTCTTTGTCTCTTCCATTTATATTCTCTCTGTGTTTATCTCATGGGTCGCATCTCTCTTCGGGCTCTCCGCTTTATTGTGCCGACGAGCCTGTTGCAACGGTTTTGCGTCTGATGTCCCTCTTCTCGGTCTTCGTGCGGAGGGTACTACTCCTCAAACTCGTCAACCGACATGGTGTAGCTGCCTGTCGAAGCGTCGCCATGATTCGATGCGAAGAACTCCGGTTTGGAACTCTTGATGTAATTCACCGCGTCGTTCAATCCCTCGGCAAACTTCACGAAATCCTCCTTGTAGAGATAGAGTTTGTGTTTCTCGTAGTTGGTTTCTCCGTTGTACCCAACTCTCTTTTTGCTCTCTGTGATGGTCAGATAATAGTCGTCGCCTTTGGTGGCTTTAACGTCGAAGAAATAGGTCCTCTTGCCGGCTCTTACCGCTTTGGTGTATATCTCCTGTCCCTCCTCCGACTCTCTCATGAGGTCTGTGTTCATGTTCATTTTTTTCTCTTTTAGTTGTTTGTATGATGTGTGTGTTGTGAAAATATCGGCAATTATACGAATTTTTTTGACACCTTACAAGCCTTTTGCCGGCTTAACCGTCAATATTGTTGAGAATGGCCTCGTATCTCCCGGGTGTTTCGAGCAACTCCAATGCTGTGGCAAACTCCTCGTCGTCAGTCGCATTGATTATGCGATAGTACTCCGTTGTGTTCCACAATTTCTGTGCAAACAGGGCTTTAAGATGTTTCTTCATGCTCTCTTGCGAACGTTCCACGTCGTCGGTCGGCTCCACTTTCACTCCGTTCTTTTCGCCCAACTCTTTCAAGCCGTCCATCATCTTCTCGTCCACCGTGAATTTTTTTGCGAATGTCTCAAAATCGGGATACTTGCGCGTGAGTTTGTCGCGATGCTCCTCCAATACAGTGTTCACATATTCGTTCACGAGACCTGACGACACCAATCGATTCCAATAGGCATAGTTGGCTGTTGTGTCGAGTGGAACCTCCACATCGGGCGATATGCCTCCCGAACCGTAAACCGTACGTTTCGAACGCAGTGTCTTGTAGCTCGGGGCGTTCATGCTTACCGAGTCGAGATATTTTCTGTCGTAGGCGCGTTTCATGTGGTCGGTGTAGTAGCCCGAGGCATCTCCGTTTTCGAAGGGGCGTTGAATGACTCTGCCCGAAGGGGTGTGGTAGCGGGCTATGGTGATTCGCAGAGCCGAGCCGTCGGGCAGGTCCATCTGGCGCTGTACCAACCCCTTGCCGAAAGTGGTACGGCCCACTATCACTCCTCGGTCCCAATCCTGTAATGCGCCTGCAACAATCTCGCTGCCCGAAGCCGATGATGCATCGGTCAGCACAGCCACCTTGCCTTTGAATCGTCCTTCGCGCTCCGAGACATATTTCGAAGGGGAAATCCTGCGACCCTCAGTGGAGACTATGACGTCGCCTTTGTCGAGGAAATATTCGCTCATCTCAATTGCTTGCGAGAGCAGACCGCCGCTGTTGCCTCTCAGGTCCACAATCAGATTGTCCACCTCTCCTATCTTATCCATGCCTTGTTCGAACTCGTTCATGGTGGTTTGAGCAAAGCGGTTTACCTTGATGTAGCCGGTAGAAGGAGTGACGCGATAGGCTGCATCCATTGTCGTTATGGGTATCTCGTCGCGCACAATCTTGAAGTTTATGGGGCTTGCCACGCCTTTGCGCACCACAGTCACATTGACAATGCTCCCTTTCTCGCCGCGCAGCATCCTTCTCACATCGTTTTTGCTGACACCTATGGCGTCCTCTCCGTCGATGTCGATAATCTTGTCGTTGGGCAGCACGCCCAATATAGCCGACGGGCCTCCCGAGATGGTGTTCACCACCGTGATGGTGTCGTTCAGTATGTCGAACTCAATGCCTATGCCGCTGAAACTGCCGCTCATGCTCTCCTTTTCGGCCTTCATATCCTCGGCGGTGATGTAGGCGGAGTGAGGGTCGAGGCCGGCAAGAATGTCGATAATCGCACTCTCCACGAGTGACTTGTTGTCCACCGTATCGACATACATGGCATTGAGGTAGAGATAGAATTGATTGAACTTCTTCAATTGTTCCTCAATCTCCTCGTTCTCCCTCTGGCGATTTGCGATTCGCCCCGTCTGTGCCCGGCACATCATCGGCACGCCAAGCACCAGCAACATCAGCATGATAAGCCCTTTTCTCATGAGAATAAAATATGATAGGTTTAATGTCTGTTTATTGTTGTGTTTTCAGGTGGTCACACAGTTCTCCGAACCCCACCGAGGCCTGCTCGCCACTCAACATGTTTTTCACCGAAGCCCTCTGCTCGGTCCTCTCGTTTTCGCCTATAATCACCACATAGGGGATGGCTCTACGATTGGCGTAATCCATCTGTTTCTTCATCTTGGCCGCTTCGGGATAGATGTCCGACGCCACACCCGCCGCTCTCAGCTGCTCTATCAGGCGCAGAGCGCAGAGTTCCTCCTCGCCACCGAAATTGACAAAGAGCACTTTGGTGGTTATGTTTGCCTCCTCGGGGAAGAGGTTGAGGCCCGTCATTACGTCGTAGATGCGGTCGGCACCG
>JAZODY010000313.1:0-6196 GCA_045597245.1 Tidjanibacter sp. | reverse complement strand
AAAACATAATTTACAACAGTAAATATAGGCATTAAATCCGCCTAACGCATTGGATTTGCACGATGTTTACAAATCGAAACAAGGCGATGATTTGATATTATACTCCGGACAAACTCCTGATTCAACTAGATTACAAATTATAAACACTTCTTATGCAATGACAATATCGGAATACATAACCATTAAATACGTTAGCTCTTTGCTCGAATCTCGCGATATTGATGCTCATAAACACAAATACGGCCACGCATTGCTTATCTGTGGGTCATACGACATGCCCGGAGCAGCACTTCTGGCAGTCGGAGGAGCACTACGTTCCGGTTGCGGGCTTGTGTCCGCACATATTTGTGATGGCATCAGGAGTGCATTGATAGCTAATTATCCCTCGGCCATGCTCAGTATCAATGAAGGACATTATTTCTCGGAGCTACCAAAAAATATCGAAAAATACAATGCAATCGGATTCGGCTGCGGATTGGGTCATACAAATTCTGCCACAATAGATGTTGTCAGCAAATTGTTAATAACCTGCAAACAACATGATATTCCGATGGTTATTGATGCCGATGGTCTAAATATAATCGCCGAGCACAAGGAGATGCTACATAATCTGCCCGGCAAAACGGTGATGACGCCTCATCATGGCGAGTTAAAACGCCTGATTGATGCATGGGAAAACGAAGAAGAAATGTTGGAGCGTACAGCTCGATTCTCTGCCACGTGGGGAGTTGTTATGGTAATAAAGGGACGAAACAGCACTATTATCACACCACAAGGACAAAGATTCGTAAACACCACCGGTAATGCCGGAATGGCAAAAGGAGGCTGTGGTGATGTGCTAACAGGTTTGATTACCGGACTGATTGCCAGAGGATATGATGTTGTCAGAGCGACACAAATAGGCGTCTGGCTACATGGTTTTGCTGGTGACAAAGCAAGCGATTGTCTGGGGCAGGAGGCGATGAACAGTTCCGATGTGATAGATTTTTTGGCCGATGGGTTCATGGAATTGGAATAAATTGTTTAATTTTGCATTAATACCATTTTAGATTGATATATACAAAAATTGTCGAATCGGGATTGTGTACAGCTGTAAAAACAGACGGATTATATATTATTAACAGAAATAAAAATAAATAAGAGTTATGGCAAATTTGAGAACTATTAAGAAGGATATTGATTATCTGGTAAATGAGGTTGTTTATGATTGTTATCTTTCATTGTGTTTCCATAATGACAAGCGCGACCAGATTGTGGACTTAATGCAGGAGGCTGTTGATTTTAGAAACAATCTGTTTGAGATGGTAAACAATCCGGCAGACAAGCATAATAAGTCTCTCGTTAAAAAGCATTTTGCATACGTAAAGGCGCAGATGCTCGAAAAAACCGACGAATTATTCGAGAAACTGAGTGCAATATGCCAGGGAAAGTAGTCAAAGATTGATTTATAAATAATAAAGGTCGAGCAGAAACTCGACCTTTATTATTTAGCGGTTTTCAAAGCCACAACATTGTTACCAAATAATGCAACCTATGCCCACTATCAGCCAATACTTCTCACTTAAAATATCCCTCTAAAAGAGGCAAAATTACAAGTTTAACCTCACTCTTTTATTTACAATACAAAACAGGTATGACTGGCGAATACGCGAAATTTCCGCTTGATATAAACACTAACCAAGAATGTTTGGCCCTACCTTCTCAATAGTAAGCTATACCCACGCTTCTCTTTTGAGTTAATTGACACGCAACAACACATTCACTACATCCCATCGAAAGCTACGGTAGAACTTTCACAATCTAAACAAAGACAAAGACCGTTCGCAATGCTTCTCCGACAAAAAAGCTGCTATGCCCCGCCAGCCATTTATCTCGGGTTATATAGTTCAAACGTATTGTCGTCAAAGAATAGCATTACTTTACTTACACGTTCGCCACGGGGTGGTTTGACGTTCTCGCAACATTCATCAACCGAATCCTTTGTTACACATTGAACACTGGACAAACCCGCCGGCTTTTCATGTTCTATTCCGTCCACAAACTCATCGACCGCATTTGCAATGGTGGATGTCGCGGGCTGCTCTTGACCAACAACAGAATCATCACCCGCAGCCACATTCATCGGCAATTCCGGCTGAGAAGGCAATACCTCGGTCACAACAATATCATTCGTTTCCGTTTTTATCATGGGGCCAATTCCCAAAAGTAACCATTCGGGATGATATTTAGGAAATACCGTTATGAGTTTAATTATAAAATCGTAACTTGGTTTGTTCCTACCCGATAATATATGTGAAATAGCAGAAGGCTGAACGCCGAGTTCCACCGCCAATTTACGGGCAGAAAGGTGTTCTGTTGTCATTAGAGTCAATAGTCGTTCTTTCATGGCAAAATATCATTTTTACAAAAATAAAAACAATCGTCCATACAAACAAGTGTAAACTAATAAAATATTTGCATACTCCACATGATTAACGGCGCACAATAATCCAACGCCTCCAAACACATTCCAATCAGCCCACCCCAGTCCCCTAAATCTACACAAACAAAACATATATATCAAACCTCAAATACTACTGATTGCCTGTTACTTACACAACAAAACCAACCCGTCAATAATGATATGTTGCGCCAAGCATTGTATTCTACCCGCCTTTAACTCAAACAAAACATTGAACCCAACACGCACAACCTGCTGATATTGGCGAAACTACAATTAAAAAGTTCAAAATTTCAAAACCAATATTTCGACACAAAAAATAAGGGTGGTGACACTTTACAGTGCCACCACCCTACTCTATTGCCACTTTTGGCGACTACATATTATCAAACATTATTTTAGCCTTAATTGCATTAAACTCCTCCTCTGAAAGCTGTAATTTGGGTTTTCGAAAATCAACATCGGCTTCACTTTTAATGGGAATCAAGTGGATGTGGGCGTGAGGAACCTCCATGCCCAACACAACCATTGCAACTCTTGTGCATTCTATATTGGCTTTTATCGACTCTGCCACCTTCTTTGCAAAACATATCAAACCGCTCAACTCGCTGTCATCCAGATTGAAAATATAGTCCTCCTCTCGTTTGGGGATAACAAGTGTATGCCCTTCGGTGAGCGGATTAATATCTAAAAATGCAAAATAATTTTCATTTTCCGCCACTTTATAACATGGAATCTCTCCATTTACAATTCTCGTAAATATTGTTGCCATCTGTAAATAGTGTTTTATATTATTACTTAGTACTCCTTATACTTGGGGGACATTATCTCCGAATAAATTATCGCCTTTCTCAAATCAAAGTCAGCCATCAACTCATTAGGTTTATGATTCTTGGCATCTGCTGTCGCAGTATTATCCTCTTGTCCCTCTTCTCTCTCAATACTCTTTGCTCTTTTATTGCCCGAATATTTATTTGTCCCTTTGCCATACTGCCTCGCCTTATCATGATTCATGGTGGTATGAATCAATACTTGGCCTTCCTCCTGAGGAATAACCGTCGGCTCTGCCTGCTTATATTCGGGATTCGGCCTATTTTTCAACGCCTTAATCTCAGGCCATAATTCCTCCAACGTATGCCCAAACTCCTTCTTCTCACTATCTAACTCACTGTCGTTCTGCATCAAAACATTATCAAATTCGGGCATTTTTTTCTCTTTTTGCCCGTTATTTTTACGTTTTTTGGCAGCCGAAGAGGCTATCGACAGAATCATCGAAACTATGAGCAGTAAAAACACGCCATCTATACCAGCACGGAACATAATCATTAATTATTAATTCGTTGAACTTTATCCACTCCTTTCACCTCTGCCAGTTTGTCCAGCAGGTCCTGTAACTTATCGGTGTCTTTCACATAAACACTGATAGTGCCTTCAAAAATCCCATCGTGGCTCATGATATGTATTGCACGCATATTTGTTGCCAACTCAATGGAAATTACCTGAGCAATATCTGTCACCACACCCATGCGGTCGATACCGCGAATCTCGACCTCGGCCAAATAGGATTCGGCCTTATAACTCGACCACTTTATGTTTGAGATTATTCTATCTCCCCATTGCGAAGCCAGACGAACAAGCTCAGGACAAGTCGATTTATGTACCACAACAGTATTGGTGGTCAAATCCATAAATCCCGTAATATCATCTCCCGGGATAGGATTACAACATTCGGCAATGGCAAATTTTGGTGCATCTTCTTCCAATTCATCATTGCTCTTCACCACCATCGGTCCCTTCTTATTCGCCTTAAATGGGTTCGTAAGTTCAAAGGTCCAGAATTTAAGAATCTTGTTCTTCGAGTTCTGTCGCAGAATCACCTCCACATCTTTCAGGTTGATAATCTCGGACCCTAATTTGCTATAAAACTCATCCTTGCTTGTACAATCATAAGCAGGTAGTATCTTACGGAAAACTCGCGCACTCGGCGTGATACCGAACTCATGCATTCGCTGCTCGAAAATTGCGATACCTCGTTCAATGTTGTTCTGTCGCGCACGTTTCAGATAGTTGATAATACCCTGCTTGGCCTTCGCCGTAGTCACATGTTCCAACCATTCCACGCTTGGCGTGGTATTCTCCGAGGTTATTATCTGTATCTGGTCTCCACTGTTGAGCGGGGTATAAATAGTTTCAATCTTATGGTTGATTTTTGCTCCTATTGCCTTGTTGCCCACATTGGTATGCACCTCATATGCGAAATCGAGAGCTGTGGCTCCGAGTGGCATTTTGCGCGCCTCTCCTTTCGGTGTAAACACCACAATTTCCGTTGCATAAAGCGTAAGTTTAACATTGTCAAGAAATGCCAGCGCATCCTGTGAAGGATTATTCAGCGCATTTCTAACATCTTTCAACCACTTGTCAAATTCATCCTCTGTCGAGTGAGACTGTTTATAGTTCCAGTGAGCCGCAAAACCTCTCTCTGCAATAGCATTCATTCGCTCCGAACGAATCTGAATCTCCACCCAAATACCATCAGGTCCCATCACCGTGGCATGCAGAGCCTCATATCCGTTTGCCTTCGGAAAATTCACCCAATCCCTTATTCTATCTGGTTTGGGCCGATATATGTCCGTTATCAGCGAATAGATATGCCAACACTGCGACTTTTCCGGAATCATTTGAGTGGGCGTAAATACCACTCTCACGGCAAATAAATCATATATATCATCGAAGGATACCTGCTTGTTCTGCATCTTCGACCATATAGAATAGACACTCTTCACTCTGCCTGAAATCGTGAATTCTATTCCCGACTCATGCAGTTTCTCTTTTATGGGCTCACAAAATCTTTCGATAAATTCCGCCCTGCCGGCTTCGGTTTCATTCAGTTTCCTCTTTATCTCGAAATATTGTTCCGGAAATCTGTATTTTAAACTCAAATCCTCCAACTCGGTCTTAATCTCAAAAAGTCCCAGTCTATATGCCAATGGAGCAAACAAATAGAGCGTTTCGCTCGATATCTTTATCTGTTTATTGCGCGGCATGGAGTCGAGCGTTCTCATATTGTGCAGACGGTCGGCTATTTTAATCAATATAACCCTCACATCATCCGACAATGTAAGCAACACTTTTCTGAAATACTCGGCCTGTTTCGACTCTTCGTGATTGAACACTCCTGCCATTTTTGTCAGGCTGTCCACCATAGAGGCTATCTTCGGATTGAACAATGCCTCCATATCTTCCACTGTATATGGCGTATCCTCCACCACATCATGCAACAACGAAGCCACAACCGACTTCACTCCGAGCCCGATTTCGTCCACCACAATTTTGGCCACAGCAATGGGATGCAGTATATACGGCTCCCCCGAACGCCTTAGCACACCCTTGTGCGCCTCTTTGGCCAGCATGAACGCTTTGGTCACAAGGTCCCAATCCGCCTCGTTCTTACAAATCTTGTTGCACGAAAGCAATAGGTCGTTATACTTCTCCTCAATCAATATCTCATTAGCCTCCGAATACACCTCCGATGCCATAATGCTCTACAATAGAAACTTAAAGTTTTACATTCTTCATGGCCTCTCTGAGTTTCGTCTCTATCTCATCGGCCAACTGCTCGTTGCTCAACAACAGATTTTTCACCGCATCTCTACCCTGCGCCAACTTACCATCGTTATACGAATACCACGAGCCGCTCTTCTTTATCACGCCGTAATCTACACCGAGGTCAATCATTTCGCCAATCTTCGAGATACC
>JAZODY010000312.1:0-1684 GCA_045597245.1 Tidjanibacter sp. | reverse complement strand
TTGAAAACAGCGAGGCTGCACCCAGATATGCCGGCATAACCATATCGAATGTAAAGATAGCACCGTCGCCCGAATGGTTGCAGACAGCACTGCGCGCCATAGGAATCAACCCGAAAAACAATGTGGTGGATATCACCAATTTCATTCTTCACGAACTCTGCCAGCCTCTGCACGCATTTGATGCAGACAAGATTGCCGGCGAGAGAATCATTGTGAAGACCTGCGAGGAGGGTACTCCTTTTGTGACGCTCGACGGTGTGGAACGCAAACTGTCGAACAAGGACCTGATGATATGCGATGCCGAAAAACCGATGTGCATAGCCGGTGTGTTTGGAGGAGAGCACTCGGGCGTGACGGAACAGACAAAGAACGTGTTTATCGAAAGTGCCTACTTCAATCCCGTATGGGTACGAAAGACGGCCAAACGTCATGGTCTGAACACCGATGCCTCGTTCCGCTTTGAGCGTGGTATCGACCCCAACATCACCATCTACGCACTCAAACGCGCCGCAATGCTCATCAAAGAGTATGCAGGAGGAGAGATAACATCGGACATCACCGACATCTATCCGGTGAAAATAAAACCGTTCGATGTGGAGATTTCGTATGAATACATCAATTCGCTCATCGGCAAGGAGATTCCTGCCGACAAGGTGAAAGCGATATTGAAATCGTTGGAGATTGAGATAAAGGGCGAGAAAGAGGGTGTTCTGTATGTTGCCGTACCGCCTTATCGTGTGGATGTACAGAGAGCGGCCGACATCGTGGAGGAGGTTCTGAGAATTTACGGCTACAACAATGTGGAGATTCCCCTGCATGTAAACTCCACCCTCTCCTATGAGCCCAAACCCAACAAAGACAAAATCACGAACATAACGGCAAATCAACTCACGAATCTCGGATTCACCGAAATAATGAGCAACTCGCTCAGCAAGAGTTCCTACTATGAGGGACAGGAGAGCTACAAGGCCGAGAATTGCGTAAAAATCATGAATCCGCTCAGCGGTGATTTGAGTGTGATGCGTCAGACCCTGCTGTTCAACATGATGGAGGCCGTATCGGTGAATGTAAACCACAAAAACAGTGACTTGAAACTGTATGAGTTCGGAAATGTCTACACCTACAACGCCGAGAAGAGAGAGGAAGGAGGTCTGGCTCCTTATGACGAGACCTATAAACTTGCCGTGGCCGTAACCGGCATGGCGGGAGCAGCATCGTGGAACTCGCAGCCGCAGACAACAAACTTCTTCACACTCAAAGGCGTGTTGGAAAAAGTGCTGAAACGTTTGGGATTGAGCATGGATAACATGCAGTGCGACACCCTCGCAAGCGACATCTACTCGGATGCCCTCTCGGTAAAGAGTAACGGCAAGGAGATAATGCAGTTCGGAGTGATTGCTCCGAAAATCAGAAAGATGTTCGACATGAAAAACGACGTCTATTATGCAGAAATCAATTTTGACGCAGTGATTAAGACCACCCGCAAGAATCGTGTGGTTGCCAAAGAGCTGCCCAAATTCCCCGAGGTGAAACGCGACCTTGCTCTGCTTATCGACACGACGGTCACTTTCTCCGAATTACGTAAGATTGCATTGGCGACCGAGAAGAAATTCTTGAAGAGTGTGTCGTTGTTCGACGTATATCAAGGCGACAAACTGCCCGAGGGCAAGAAGTCGTATGCACT
>JAZODY010000311.1:0-2936 GCA_045597245.1 Tidjanibacter sp. | reverse complement strand
AGTATGCGGTATCTCTCCATGAGAAATAAGCTGGATGGGGCAACGATAATTTTCAAACATCTCAGGTATAAGGATATTGGTATCGTGGCGATGAACCGTTTTATTGACGCAAACAATGCTCTTTACAGTACTGCTGATGGTTCCCAAATCGTGAGACACCATTATAATGGCCATATCCTCATTGAACTTTTTGAGATGACGATATAGCTCGGTTTCAAAGTCGTTATCGACGAAATTTGTTGGTTCGTCGAGTATCAAAACTTTTGGTTGGTTTATAACTGCCCGACACAGCAGGACTCTTTGCAATTCTCCGCCGGATAACTCCTTGATATGTCTGCGTGACAAATGTGAAATATTAAAAGCATTTAATGTTTTACTAATGTAATACCTTGCATTTTTAGAGTTGTAACCCGTTCTCGTGCCAAGTATAGATTGCATTCCGCTCATTATCAAGTCGTGTACAGTCATCGGGAAATTGCGGTCAAACAGATGTAACTGCGGCATATAACCAATTTGATGTCTGGATAATGAATTGTCGAATAGGATATTGCCTCTGTATTTCACCAACCCCAATATGGCTTTTATAAGCGATGATTTACCGCCTCCATTAGGTCCTATTATACCTATAAAATCATCGGCGTAAATGTCGAGATTGACCTCTTCAAGCGCCACAGTGTCACCATATTTTACACTGAGATTTGATATGGATATAATCTTGTTTCTTTCCATTATTTTATAATTACATTTGTAATCATTGAGATTTCGCTCAAAATATCCTCGCACAGCGGATTGATGCAGACAATTTCTGCATCAATATCTTCGGCAACAGATTTTACGACAATATCCGAGAACTCATTTTGATACAATATAGTATTGATATTGTGTCGTTTGGCGAGATTTATAACATTCATTAACTCCTCGACATTGGGCTCTTTGCCCTCAACTTCTACCGATATTTGATTTATGCCAAACTCGCGGGCATAATAGGAGAGTGCTGGATGATATATCATAAAGGACTCTTTTCCCGAATCTGATATTTTGTCGGCAGTCTCCTTGTGCAGTTGTGAAAGTTCTTCGAGCAGAACTTCGGCATTCTGCGCATAGCGTATCGAGTCGGGGTAAATTGCCAAAATCGCATCACGAATGTTGGTTGCCATTATCGACAATTCTCGTGTAGACAACCATATGTGCGGGTCGATGCCGTGAGTATGGTTTTGAGCGTGATGATTGTCTGACGAATGTAGGGTGTGCTCCTCATTGTCGTGATGAGTGTGAGGCGAGCAGCCATCGATTAAATCGATGCCATGCGATAGATTAACCGTGCGCTCGGCTAGATTCTGATTGTTGATTACGTTGTGTTCAAGGTCGAGAACTCCGGTGATGAAGATGATACGTGAGTTTTCCATCTCCACGGATTGGCGCGGACTCATCGTGTAGGTTTCGGGACTTGTGCCGTTTGGGACAATCACATTAATATTGAAATCATCTTCAACTATTCGTTCTACGAGATGTTTTATTGGAGGTATCGATGTTGTCATCGTCAATTTGTCGGAAGGTTTGTTGGGTGACACACCGCAGGTGGTGAATACAAAACAAGTGGCCGACAAGACGATTAATCTAAAAAAATGTTTCATTTAATTGTGCAATTAGATTAAGCACAAATATAACGCAAATTTTTGTCCTATGTAGCCGTAATATTCCAAAAATCCGAATTGTCATTTTTTGCACAAAACGGATATTATGTTAAATAGAAAATTTGATTATAAATATAGAGGGCGGCTCGTGAGTGGCCACCCTATACCTCATATTGCATTGTGCTTAAAAATTTTGTTATCAATGGCAGCATCCCGATTTGCTCCCGAATAGTTGATGTTTCTCTTTGAGCGTTTCTCCTGCAAATTTCACTATATTCGCCACTGTTCTTTTCTGATAACTACTCAAGACTCTTGTTGCTGCATAAACATCTGTTCGTCTGTCGAACAACGTAAATAAACCCATTCCATTATCTCCTCCTCCTTACCTGTCCGGATTCCTTAAATGCCTCAGATAAGAAAACAAAAGGACCGAAAATAAATAACATAAACTACTTGATTAAATTAAAGTTAATAATTCTTTTCTACCCTAATTTGTTTACGAATGATTCAAGGCTGCCACTTAGTGGTATACCCAAAAGGTTACATGTTCCTGCATGGTTTGTAATTTTTTAGTTAAACATATAATTGTGCTTATTGCACTCGTTGCCGTAGGATGGCAATCGTTTAACTCAAAAAGAGAAGCGTGGGTATAGCTTACTATTGAGAAGGTACGACCAAGCACCCATACGAACATAAGCACAACCCACGCCATAAGGCGTGAGCATTTAGCGTGCCTATTGTGTGTTCGTAGTAATAATTTGGTCGTTTTACTCAATAACAACAATAGTCTAAATGCCATCAAAACAAACTTGCGTATTCCGCAGTTCCGATGACAAAGGTAAGAAAAAGTTTGGATTAATGCTGAATAATTGACAATTAATCAAACGTCTCTTTTTTATATGGGTGGTTGATATAATACCTGATGGTCATTATAGGCCATGAAAACACTAGTGGCAGATGCACTAAATGCATCTGCCACTTATTGTATTAAGTCTCTACCCTGCTCCGGCCTCTTCTGTCTTGTCGGTCGAGAGGGCGGATTATTTCTCCCCAATCAATTTGTAAACTGCTGCGGTACGACATATCGTATAGATTTTCATGTAATTGCGTGTGATGCCGTCATCGCATTTCATCGGGAACGAGAAGTGGATAATATCTTCGTCATCTCTCCCCTGCCCTCCGAAACGTACTTCATCAGTTGATAATATCTGTTGGTAGCGACCGGCCTCGGGTACAGGAAGAATATAGTCGGGGATACTGCGTGTAGGATGCCAATTGAAAACAAACAGCAGGTTGCCATGA
>JAZODY010000310.1:0-7143 GCA_045597245.1 Tidjanibacter sp. | reverse complement strand
CTTGCCCTCTGCATCGTAGCTTACGGCCTCCAATGTGCCGCTCTTCCATGCCACTTGCGGGAATGTGAAGAGGAACGTGTGGCTGCGTTTGCCGAATCCGAGGCTCTTGCCGTTAAGCAACAGTTCCACCTTTTCGCCAGTTGAAACCACATTCACATCACGTTTCACTCCGTTCTTATAGTTCCAATGACCGAAGATGAACGAGTCGTGTTTCTCTATATCTACCCAGCAGTTCCACATCACTTTGTGGCCGAAGTATGCATCCTTCGGAATACGCATGGCATCAACCTCTCCGCTCGAACGGTAGTTTACGATGCCTCTGAAATGGGAGTTGGCGTCGGCCCAGCCGATGTTCACTCCACCCGAACTTACCCTGCGGCCCGTTCCCGGACGGATGATGAAGTAGTCGTTCCAGCGCTCCACCATCTGGGTGGAATAGGACTCCATGTTGCGGTCATACACCGTACCGCGGGCACGACCGTCGCGACCTCCCTCTCCGTCTTTGTGATAGGGATAGGAGTCTCCGTCCCAGAACTTTCTCAAACCCTCGTCGCGGCAGTACTCCGTACCCCACATCGGGTGTTTGTCGCTCTTGTTCATGTAGAGCATCTCGCCGCCCCATTCGGCAAGTTCGCTGTCGAGCATCTCGCGCGAACCTATGGCTCTGCCTCCATGGGGGTCATACTGATTGCGGATGGCGAGCATTTCGGCCATGTGCTCTTCGCCAATCATCTCGTTTCCGCATTCGTAGAATATGATGCTGGGATTGTTTCTGTTGTAGATTATGGCGGCTCTCATCACCTCCTTGCGCATCTCCCATTGGCGGCCCGACACATCTTTTTCCGAGTCACCCGCGGGCATTGCCTGAATCAGACCCACGCGGTCGCACGACTCCACGTCCTGTTTCCACGGGGTGGTGTGCATCCAACGAACAAGGTTGCCGTGTCCCTCCACAATCAGACCGTTGCTGAAATCGCTCAGCCATGCCGGAACACTCGAACCCAAAGCGGGCCACTCGTTGGTGGTGCGCTGGGCATAACCTTTGAGTTGCAATACGCGGTCGTTGAGCCAGAACATTCCGTGACCATACTGGGTCTTGCGGAATCCGGTGCGGGTTTTCACCACGTCGATGGCCTTGCCATCCACATAAAGAGCCGTATAGACATTATAGAGATAGCCGTAGCCCCAACTCCAAAAGTTCAGGTCCGACACCTTGTTGTTTACCTTCAAGGTGGTCGTTTCGCCTGCACCGATGGTTACGGGAGTACCTTTGACGGTCTTTACAATCTTGCCGTCCATATCCTCAATCACCATCTCCAACGTCACGCTCTTTGCCTCGTCATATTCGTTTTTCACCTCGGCCTCGGCATGAATGTCGGCACTGCGAGAGGGAATGTCGATGTCGCCGGCATAGATGTAGGTGCCTGTCGTGCCGAGATTGTTGTAGAGCGGCAAGGTCTGGTAGAGTCTGTCGGTCACATGCAGATAGATGTTCTTGTGAAGACCTCCGAAGGCGGGGTTGAAGCTGGTGTGGTTCCACTGATAACCGGTGCCCGTTGCCTGCTCGGTGTAGCGATAGTCGTTGTTGGTCCTTACGGCAATCACATTCTCTCCGCCGGCATTGATGTGCTCCGTAATATCCACTCCGAATGCCATCGTGCCGTCTTCGCTGAGAATTACGTGTGTGCCGTTCACATAGACTTCTGCGGTCTGACGTGCACCCTCAAATTCGAGGAACACCTTTTTGCCGCTGTCGGATGCGGGGATGGAGAAGTGTTTTCTGTACCAAACGATGCCCGTGGGCAACTCCTTGATGTCGTAGCGGAATGCGTAGTCCTCGTTGTGCGAACGCGGCAAAGTCACCATTTCCCACTCGGCATCGTTGAATGAGGGTAACTGCGCATTTTGCGAATCTCCGTGCGAAAGACGCCAATCGGAGTTGAAGTTGTACTTCACTCTTCGGTTCTCCTTGTAGTCCGGTGCGGCAAAGGCATTTGCCACCGTCGCAACTGCAAGCAGAACTAAACTGATAAGTCTTGTTTTCATGTTTTTGTTTTTTTAAATTTAGTATCCCGTTTCTATTTGTTTTTCTCTCTTTTCATTGCCAACACATGGTCTGTTCTGCAATATATTAGGTGTCGTCTTTCTCATGCGAAAAAAAAACGCAGCGACTTTTGTCTCGGAAGAGTCATTCCCATATAACCCCAAGATACAAAATTAGCCTTTTTTTTGAGAAGGACAAGTTCTTGCCTGCTTTTTTGCGGCACCATAAAAATAGGGAAGGACAGACTTGCGGGTTTCGATTAAAAGCATTAAATTTGTAAGTTGTATTATAATGTGACGAATGGAAAACATCAGGAATTTTTGCATCATAGCACACATCGACCACGGCAAAAGCACGCTGGCCGACCGACTGCTCGAATATACCAAAACACTCTCCGAACGCGAATTGCAGGCACAGGTGCTCGACGATATGGAGCTCGAACGCGAAAAGGGAATCACAATAAAGAGCCATGCCATACAGATGGAGTATGTGAAGGAGGGTAAACCCTATACGCTCAATCTTATCGACACCCCGGGACATGTGGACTTCTCTTACGAGGTTTCGCGTGCCATAGCCTCGTGCGAGGGTGCACTGCTGGTGGTTGATGCGTCGCAGGGTATTCAGGCGCAGACCATTTCCAATCTGTATCTGGCCCTTGAAAACGACCTCGAAATAATCCCCGTCATCAACAAGATTGACATGGATTCAGCCATGGTGGACGAGGTGAGGGACCAGATTGTGGACCTGCTCGGTTGCGATGAGGAGGATGTGCTGCTTGCCTCGGCCCGTACGGGAGTGGGCATTCAGGAGATTCTCGATGCCATAGTGGAGCGTATTCCGGCTCCCGAAGGCGACCCCGAGGCTCCGTTGCAGGCACTCATTTTCGACTCGGTGTTCAACCCGTTCCGCGGAATCATCGCCTATTTCCGCGTCTTCAACGGCACGATTCGTACGGGCGACAAGGTGAAGTTCTATAACCTCGGCAGTGAGTATGATGCCGACGAGATAGGTGTGTTGAAACTCAAACTCATGCCGCGCAAAGAGATAAAGGCCGGCGACGTGGGTTATATCATATCGGGTATAAAGAACTCTAAGGATGTGAAAGTGGGCGACACCATCACCCACATCGACCGTCCGTGCGAGGAGGCGGTGACAGGTTTCGAGGATGTGAAACCAATGGTCTTTGCGGGTGTCTATCCGGTGGAGGCCGACGAGTATGAGGACCTGAGGGCCTCGCTCGAAAAGTTGCAGCTCAACGATGCCTCGCTTACGTTTGAGCCGGAGAGCTCGCTGGCACTTGGATTCGGATTCCGATGCGGATTCCTCGGATTGTTGCACATGGAGATTATTCAGGAGCGTCTTTACAGGGAGTTCGACATGGATGTCATCACCACCGTACCCAACGTTTCGTTCAAGGTGACTACCAAGAAGGGTGAGGTGCTCGACGTGCATAATCCGTCGGGTATGCCCGAGGTGACCATGGTGGACAAGGTGGAGGAACCCTACATCAAGGCGCAGATTATCACCAAGAGCGACTATCTGGGCAGCGTGATAAAGCTCTGCATCGACAAGAGGGGAACGTTGTTGAATCAGGTCTATGTGGGTCACGACCGCGTGGAGGTGACTTTCGACATGCCGTTGTCGGAGATTGTGTTCGATTTTTATGATAAGTTGAAGAGCATTTCCCGAGGTTATGCATCGTTCGATTACCATCAGACGGGATATAAGGAGAGCAAACTCGTGAAGTTGGATATATTGCTCAACGGCGAGCCGGTGGATGCCCTCTCGTCGCTCATCTTTGTGGACCACGCCTACGATTTCGGTCGCCGCATGTGCGAGAAGTTGAAGGAGTTGTTGCCTCGCCAGCAGTTCGATAGTGCCATTCAGGCGGCCATAGGCGGCAAGATTATCGCGAGGGAAACGGTGCGTCAGGTGAGAAAGGATGTTACGGCCAAGTGTTACGGTGGCGACATTTCGCGTAAGCGCAAGTTGCTCGAAAAGCAGAAGAAGGGAAAGAAGAGAATGCGCCAGATAGGCAACGTGGAGGTTCCCCAATCGGCATTCCTCGCCATCTTGAAGATGGATTAAACGGTGTCGGTCGCGGCAGAGGGAGCATGCCGTAGGGTGTGGCAAGAGTGCGGTGGGGCAGGAAATTGGTCGGCATGCGCAGATATGCCGGTCCGGCATGAAAACCTCCGGCAGGTACGCAACCATGTGACGACCCGAGAGAAAGTTAGACGGAGAGAAGGAATTAAATTTATTTAAAATACAAGTGATTATGAGAATTATGGATTATGGCGTGTACAGGGCGGCCGAGGAGCGTTACTCGACCATGCAGTACAACAGATGCGGCCGCAGCGGTCTGCTGATGCCGGCTATTTCGCTGGGACTTTGGCAGAACTTCGGGCATGTGAACAATTTTGACAACTGCGAGAAGATTCTCAAAGCAGCCTTCGACAAGGGTATCACCTGTTTCGATTTGGCCAACAACTACGGACCTCCGTATGGTACGGCCGAGAGTAATTTCGGCAGAATATTCGCCCGTAATTTTGTCCCCTATCGCGATGAGTTGGTGATTACCAGCAAGGCCGGTTATGACATGTGGCCTGGACCTTACGGTAATTGGGGGTCGAGAAAGTATCTGGTGGCAAGCTGCGACCAGAGTTTGAAACGCATGGGGCTCGATTATGTGGATATATTCTATTCGCATCGCTACGACCCCGAGACTCCGTTGGAGGAGACTATGGGAGCGTTGGACTACATCGTGCGTTCGGGCAGGGCACTCTATGCGGGCCTCTCCAACTATCCGGTGGATAAGTTCAAGGAGGCAGTGAAGATTTTACGCGAATTGGGTACTCCGTGCCTGATTCACCAAATCAAATACTCGATGTTGGTGCGCGAGATGGGCGAGTCGTTGTTCGACACCCATGCGGCCGAGGGAGTTGGTTGTACCACCTTCTCGCCTCTGGCTCAGGGCCAGCTGACCGACCGCTACCTGAACGGTATTCCGCAGGATTCGCGTGCTGCCCGCGAGGGATTCCTCAAATCGGCAGTGGTTGAGGAGAACCTGCCTAAGGTGAGAGCACTCAACGAGATTGCACTGCGCAGGGGGCAGACGTTGGCACAGATGGCCATCGCATGGCAGCTGGGCAGCGGTAAAGTGTCGTCGGTGCTCATCGGCGTAAGTTCGGTGGAGCAGCTCGATGCCAATCTGTTGGCGTTGGGCAATACGGAGTTCTCGGCGGAGGAGATGGCCGAGATAGAGAGAATTCTGAGCGCATGACGTGTGCGCCCTATTATATGGTTGCCCGCAAGAGTGGGGGTGGTGAGAAGCGGAAATGAGGTCTGCCGAAGTGAAACAGGATAGGGAAAGAGAGAATAAAGTGGGCAGGACGTGAAGAGAAGATGGACCTGCATCAGAGAAGAGAGCTATAACGAGCAACAATATTAAAGAACAATTATGAAGAAAACCATTATCGATTTGTTTGAGGGAACGGTCGCCTCGTCGGGCGAAAAACCCTTCTTGTGGGAGAAGACGACTGCCAAGTTCGAACCCACGACCTATAATCAGGCCAAGACGACGGCCGTCAATATCGGAGCGGGTCTTTACGACCTCGGCATCAGAAAGGGCGACTGCGTGTCTATTCTGTCCGAGGGCCGCAATGCTTGGATTATCTCGGAGTTGGGAATCATGTATGCGGGTGCAGTGAGTGTGCCTTTGTCGATTAAACTCGAAGAGAGCAACGACCTCACGTTCCGTTTGCAGCACGCCGAGGTGAAGGCCATCTTTGTGTCGAATCAGCAGATAGCCAAGCTGCGCAACATAAAGGAGGTGCTGCCTCGGTTGGAACACGTCATCGTCATGGACGATATTGCGTTGGAGGAGAAGGAGATGTCGCTGAGTGCTCTTGTGGAGCGCGGCGAGAAATATCTGGTCGATGGCGACAACAGGGAGCAGTTCATGAAGATAGGCGAGAGCTTGCAGAACGATGATTACGCCACCATTACCTACACGTCGGGCACTACGGCCGACCCGAAGGGAGTGGTGCTGACACATCGCAACTATACGGCAAATATCGAGCAGGCACTCACCTGTGTGGATATTCCGTCCACCTACAAGACGCTCATCATCCTGCCTTTGGACCACTGTTTTGCCCATGTGGTGGGATTCTATCTGATGATTCACAAGGGGGCCTCGCTGGCCACCGTCCCGGGAAAGAGCGGTACGGAGATATTGAAGAACATACCCATTGCCATAAAGGAGTTCGAGCCCGATTTTCTGTTGTCGGTGCCGGCGCTGTCGAAGAACTTCCGCAAGAGCATAGAGAAGGGAATCGCCGCCAAAGGCAAGACTACGGAGAGGCTCTTCAAGTTTGCGCTTAAAGTGTCGTATGCCTACAACAAGGACGGTTACCGAAAGGGAAGCGGACTTTCGTTCCTGCTCAAACCGCTGGTAGTTCTGTTCGACAAGATTCTCTATGGCAAGATTCGCCAGAACTTCGGCAGCAGATTGAAATTCTTCATCGGTGGCGGAGCTCTGCTTGATAGCGAGTTGCAGCGTTTCTTCTATGCCATCGGTGTGCCCATCTATCAGGGCTACGGCCTTTCGGAGGCCACTCCCGTGATTTCGACCAACACCCCGCAAAAACACCGTTTCGGTTCGTCGGGTGTGATGGTCAGCCCTATGGAGATGAAGATTAAGGACGAGGACGGCAACGAGATGCCGCTTGGAACGCCGGGCGAAATGGTCATCAAGGGAGAGAATGTGATGGCAGGATATTGGAAGAATCCCGAGGCAACGGCCGCCACAGTGAAGGACGGCTGGTTGTATACGGGTGACATGGGTTACATCGGCAAGGAGGACGGACTGCTCTATGTGCTGGGCCGCTACAAGAGCCTGCTGATTGCCAGCGATGGCGAGAAGTACAGTCCCGAGGGCATGGAGGAGAACTTCGTGGGACAGTCGCCTTATATCGATTTTGTGATTCTTTACAACAATCAGTCGCTCTACACCACCATGTTGCTGGTGCCCAACTTCGACGCCGTCAATCGTTATCTCCGAGAGAAGGATGTGCAAAGTCGGAGGCCAAGCGGTCTTA
>JAZODY010000309.1:0-12386 GCA_045597245.1 Tidjanibacter sp. | reverse complement strand
CACCTCGCCGAGGCTTGTCACCTGACCGCGCTCAAACGACAGTTTCATGCCAGCCGCACCGGCAGGCTCCACACCTATTATCTTCGTGTGGGGCGACATGAAACTGAACACGCTGCCTATGCCCGAGGCCAATCCGCCTCCGCCGATGGGCACGAACACATAGTCTATCGAGGTGTTGCTCTGCTGCAATATTTCGAGTCCAACGGTGCCTTGACCCTCAATGATTTGCGGGTCGTTGAACGGTGCTATGAAGGTCTTGCCCTCATTGCGACACGCCTCCTCGGCCGCCTCGTTGGCATGGTCGAAGGTGTCGCCCGTCAGCACCACCTGCACCTGTTCGCCACCGAACATCTGCACTTGGTCTATCTTCTGTTTCGGGGTGGTGACAGGCATGAATATCTTTCCTTTTATGCCCAACTTGTTGCACGACAGCGCCACTCCCTGAGCGTGATTGCCTGCGCTGGCGCACACTATGCCGCGCTCCATCTGTTCGGGGCTAAGCGAGCGGATTTTGTTGTAGGCTCCGCGGATTTTATACGAACGAACCACTTGCAGGTCTTCGCGTTTCAGCATCACCTGCGCGCCGTATTTCTTCGACAGCGTGTCGTTCTGCTTCAATGGAGTGGGGGACGAGAATATCTCACTCAGTGTATGTTCCGCCTTCATTATGTCGTTCAGGGCGGGGAAATATCCGTTTTCGTTCATTGTCTTTGTTTTTGAGTTGGTGTCGGTCTTTTGTCTGCTGTTTGGTGCCGCACATGTCGATATGCGTGCCCGTAAAGTTACATCTTTATTTTTCATGTTGTGCCCTCCGCGGCAGAAAAATCTTTCCGTGGCTGCCCGATTCCCTGCGGTCGGAGTTTACACAATCTTCTCCAATGCGTCTATGAACGACTCCACAGAGGCGGTCACTATGTCGGTGTTGGCACCGAACCCGTGATAGGTCTTGCCCTTATGCGAAATCTGCATATGCACCTTGCCTATATCGTCGCTGCCGTGGGTTATGGCCTGAATGAGAAACTCCTCTATGTGTACCCTGCGACGAGTGATGTTCTTCACTGCCGTTATTGCCGCATCCACAGGGCCGTTGCCGTAGGCCGTCTCGGTGAAGATGTCTCCGTCGAAACTCAGCTTTACGGTGGCCGATGGGATGGCCGACTTTCCGCACACGACCTGCAACCCCGTCAGTTTTATGCTGCGACGTCGATTGAGGGCGGCCGTACCCACAAGCACCTCCAAGTCGCGTGTGGTGATGTGGGGCTTCTTGTCGGCAAGTATCAGAAAGCGTTCGTATATCTCGTTCAGTTCCTCGGTGTCGGGCGTGACGCCAATCTCGGCAAGATGATGTTTCAGTGCCGCACGACCGCTGCGGGCAGTCAGTATCAGGCTTGATTGGTCCACACCCACATCCTCGGGCGCGATTATTTCATAGGTCTGGCGGCTCTTCAACACTCCGTCCTGATGAATACCCGCCGAGTGGGTGAAGGCGTTGCGACCCACTATGGCCTTGTTGGGTTGCACCGGAACACGCATCAGATTCGACACCAGACGCGAGGTCTGCATTATGCGGCGTGTATCCACTCCCACCTCATAGTTCAACGTTGCGTGACTCCTGATGGCCATCACCACCTCCTCCAAAGCGGTGTTTCCGGCTCTCTCACCCAGACCGTTTATCGTGACCTCCACCTGACGTGCTCCGTTTCTTACTGCTGCCAGCGTGTTGGCCGTAGCCATGCCGAGGTCGTTGTGGCAGTGGGCCGAGATGACGGCCTTGTCGATGTTTGGCACCTTGTTTTTCAAGAAAGCTATCTTGGCACCGTACTCGTCGGGCAGACAGTAACCCGTCGTGTCGGGAATGTTTACCACCGTTGCGCCCGCCTCGATGGCTGCCTCCACCACGCGGGCCAGAAATTCCTCGTCGCTGCGCCCTGCGTCCTCGGCAAAGAACTCCACATCGTCGGTGAATCTGCGGGCATACTTAACCGCCTCCACTGCCTGTTCCAGCACTGCCGCTTCGGTCATGCGCAACTTCTCTCGGATATGATAAGGCGAGGTGCCTATTCCCGTATTAATGCGGCCTCGTTCGGCAAACTCCAACGACTTGGCCGCCACATCGATGTCGCTCCTTATGGCGCGCGCCAACACGCATATCACCGGTCTTCTCACCGCTTTGGAAATCTCAACCACCGAATTGAAATCGCCCGGACTCGATATCGGGAATCCCGCCTCGATGACATCCACTCCCAAGCACTCCAACTGTCTTGCAACCTCAATCTTCTCTATCGTGTTGAGCTGACAACCGGGCACCTGCTCGGCATCGCGTAACGTGGTGTCGAATATGTATATCTTTTCGCTCATAGTCACATGGGCATAATCCAATCAAACCGGCATCTCCCCATCACTCGGAAGATGCCGGTCTTTATTAATGCAAAATCTCTTTGTCTGTCGTTTAGTTGTTCTCGGGACGCAACTTGCGGACCACTGCACCTGCCTGCCACATCTCCGTCTCGCGCATCTCGCGCAACTCCTCTTCCAGCTTTGCACGATAGTCGGGCTGACTGTTGGAGTCGATGCTGCGCTGAGCCTCGTTGCCCGATGCAACCTCGCTGTAAAGTTCTTCGAATACGGGACGGGTGGCGTCGCGGAACTTCTTCCACCAATCCAGAGCACCGCGCTGTGCGGTGGTCGAACAGTTGGCATACATCCAATCCATACCGTTCTCTGCAATCAGCGGCATGAGGCTCTGGGTAAGCTCTTCTATGGTCTCGTTGAAGGCCTCCGAGGGGGTGTGGCCATTGGCGCGCAGAGTGTCATATTGTGCGGCGAAGATACCCTGAATGGCTCCCATCAGCGTACCGCGCTCGCCCGTAAGGTCGGAGTAAACCTCTCTCTTGAACGTGGTCTCGAACAGATAGCCCGAGCCTACTCCGATACCCAGTGCAATCACTCTGTCCCATGCCTTGCCCGTTGCATCTTGGAAGATGGCGTAGCTCGAATTGAGACCTCTGCCCTGCAAGAACATGCGACGCAACGAGGTGCCCGAACCTTTCGGTGCAACCAATATCACATCCACATCCTTCGGCGGAACGATACCCGTACGCTCCTTGTAGGTGATGCCGAAACCGTGAGAGAAATAGAGAGCCTTGCCCGGGGTGAGATGTTTCTCTATGGTGGGCCATACGCTAATCTGGCCTGCATCCGACAACAGATACTCTATGATGGTAGCCTTCTCGGCCGCCTCTTCAATCTCAAACAATGTCTCGCCCGGCACCCAACCGTCCTCAACGGCTTTGTCCCAGCTCTTCGAGCCCTTGCGCTGACCCACGATTACATTGAAACCGTTGTCGCGCAGATTGAGCGACTGACCCGGACCCTGAACACCGTAACCTATCACGGCGATGGTCTCATTTTTGAGTGTTTCGAGTGCTTTCTCCAAAGGAAATTCTTCGCGTGTAACGACGTTCTCTTCAACGCCGCCGAAATTAATCTTTGCCATAATGCTTCTTTTTTTATGATTTATGTTTATGTCTTTTTTTGATTTTATTCCCGTCCGTTTCTCATCTTCCTCTCTATTCGTGTATCTTGCTGTAATGCTCGTTCACATATTCCAGATATTCGTCGAGCAACTCCCTGCGCGACTTTATTATCGCTATCTGACCCGAGCTCACGAACTGATACACTCCGTAGGGCTCCAACAGACGATACAACTCGTGGGTTTCGTCCTTGTGGCCTGTCTTCTCTATTACGATGTAGTCGTCGTGTATCTCCAATATGCGCACGTTGTGGCGACGCACCAACTCCTCCACAGTGCGACTGCGCTGCACTTTATAGAGTGCCAACTCCTGCATCACCACCTCGTCGGGCGTGTAGCAGAAGACCTTCAATACATCCACCTTGCGCTCTATCTGTTTTACCAGATTGGCCACCTTCTCGGGTTCGTTGTTCACCAATACCGTATATTTGTGTATTCCCTCAATGGCCGATTCCGACGTGGTGAGCGATTCGATGTTAATGTTTCTGTGGGTGAATACAGTGGTAATCTGGCTCAACAGGCCCACCTTGTTCTCCGAAAATATGGTTATTATATAGTCCTGATGCATAATCTGTCCTCCTCCTTTTACACTCTCTCTTATTCCAATCTTATCTCATCCACAGGCATGCCTGCCGGCACCATCGGGAACACATTCTCCTCTCGCTCCACTCTCACCTCCAACAGATAGGCTCCCTTTGCCGCTCTCATCTCGGCCACCGCTTCGTCCAACTCCTCATGATGCTCTATGCACCGATACTCGATGTGGTTGGCGCGGGCCAGCAACTCAAAGTCGGGATTGACCAACTCGGTAAACGAGTAGCGCTTGTCGTGGAACAAATCCTGCCATTGGCGCACCATGCCGAGGTAGCCGTTGTTCATCAATACTATCTTCACTCCGACGCCCGATTGATAGATGGTTGTCAGTTCCTGCATCGTCATCTGCAATCCGCCGTCGCCCACAAACAGACACACCTCTCTCTCCGGTGCGCCGATTTTGGCTCCTATGGCTGCCGGCAATCCGAATCCCATCGTGCCCAAACCGCCCGATGTGATGATGCTGCGCGACCTGTTGAAACGGAAGTAGCGCGATGCGAACATCTGTTGCTGTCCCACGTCGGTCACCAATATTGCTCCCTCAAACTGATTGGCCACTGCGTCCACCACCTCTCCCATGTGGAGATGTTCGCCCCTGCGCGACGTGGCCGGCTCAATCACCTCTTCGCGCTCGGTCTGATAGCAGGCGCGGAACTCGTTGAGCCACTCCGCATGTTCGGCTTCGGATATTTTTTCGGTCAGCAACGGCAGTGTGCGTTTCACATCGCCCAACACCGCCACGTCGGCATAGATGATTTTGTTTACCTCCGCAGGGTCTATTTCCAAATGCACCACTTTGGCATTTATGCCGAAGTCGGCAGGATTGCCCGTTACGCGGTCGTCGAACCTCATGCCTATGGCCACCAGAAGGTCGCAGTCGCGATTCTTGATGTTGGGTGCGTAGTTGCCGTGCATGCCCAGCATGCCCACATACTGCGGATGGTTGCTCGGGATGGCCGACAGACCGAGCAGGGTCGATGCGGCCGGCATGCCGCTCTTCTCCAAGAAGTCGAGCAGCTCTCTCTCTGCACCGCCCAATATCACCCCCTGACCGACCAGAGCCATCGGTTTGCGGGCCAGATTTATCAATCTTGCCGCTTCGCTTATCTGACCTCCGTCTATCTCCTTGTTGGGGATGTAGCTGCGGATGAATCTTACCGGTTTATAGTCGAACTCCGTCATGCCCACCTGCGCATCCTTCGTGATGTCCACCACCACCGGACCCGGTCGGCCGCTCGCGGCGATGTAGAATGCTCGGGCTATCGCCTCGGGAATGTCTTCGGCTCTCTTGACCTGACAGTTCCATTTGGTGACGGATTGGGTTATCTCACAGAAATTTATCTCCTGAAAAGCATCGGTGCCCAACAGTTTGGAGCCCACCTGACCGCTGATTAACACCACCGGAGTGGAGTCGAGCATGGCATCGGCCAGACCGGTCACCGTATTTGTCGCTCCCGGGCCCGAAGTCACCACACATACACCCGTACGACCGGTGGCACGTGCATAGCCCTGTGCGGCATGAATGGCTCCCTGTTCGTGGCGGACCAAAATGTGATTCAGTCTGTCGCGATAGTCATACAGCGCATCGTAGACCGGAATGATTGCTCCACCCGGGTAGCCGAATAACGTATCCACTCCCTCGGCCAAAAACGAACGTATCACCGCCTCGGCTCCCGATATTCGTACGCGTTGCTCCTTGTTTCTCTCTGTTTCCATATTTTTTTTCTCTCTCCTTCTTCTGGTTTCCTTTACTTTTTGTCCTCTCTCCTTCCTGCCGGTCGTTCGCCCCTTATGGCCGGTTTCACACCTGTTACTCCTCGGGCACGATTCTTACGGCACCCGTATCTGCCGAACTGACCAGCAGCGAATAGGCTCTCAGTGAATTGGGTACAATACGGTCGCGATTGGCAGGCTTGTGGCTGCTCCATGCCGCCATGCGTGCTTCCAACTCCTCGGCCGTTATGCGCAAATTGATGCTGCGGGCCGCAATGTCGATGTCTATCATATCTCCGTCGCGCACCACTCCTATCGCTCCTCCCGAGGCGGCCTCGGGCGAAACATGACCTATCGACAGACCCGACGTACCTCCCGAAAAACGTCCGTCGGTGATGAGTGCACACTCTTTGTCGAGATGTTTCGATTTCAAATAAGAGGTGGGATAGAGCATCTCCTGCATGCCCGGGCCTCCCTTCGGACCCTCATAGCGAATGATTACCACATCGCCCGCTTCCACCTGATTGTCAAGTATTCCGTTCATGGCCTGCTCCTGCGACTCGAACACCTTTGCCTTGCCGCTGAATTTCATCAGCGAACTGTCCACACCTGCCGTCTTCACAATGCAACCCTTCTCGGCTATGTTGCCGAACAGAACGGCCAAACCTCCGTCACGGAAGTAGGCGTGTTCCATGTCGCGTATGCAACCATCGGTATGGTCGTCATCCATTGAGTCGTAGTAGCACTCCTGCGAACCCATCACGCGGCTGTAACGATTGGCCGGTGCGCTCAGATACAGCTTGCGGGCTTGTTCTCCGAAACTCTCCGAGCCATAATAGTACTCTGCCAGCGTGTCGGCCAGCGATGCCGCATCCACTCTTCCCACCGAGGTGTCTATCAGTCCGTTTGCGGCCAACTCACCCAATATTCCCATTATGCCGCCTGCACGATTTACGTCCTGCACATGATAGTGGCCGTTGGGGGCAACTTTGCACAGCACCGGAATCTTGCGCGATAGGCGGTCGATATCCTTCATCGTGAAATCCACTCCCGCCTCATGAGCCACTGCGAGCAGATGCAGCACCGTATTGGTGGAGCCGCCCATGGCAATATCGAGCGACATGGCGTTCTCGAAAGCCGCTTTGGTGGCTATCGAACGAGGCAGTACCGAGTCGTCGCCCTCAAAGTAGCAGCGCTTGGCATTCTCCACAATCAGATGTGCGGCACGCTCAAAGAGATCTTTGCGATTGGCGTGGGTGGCAACCACAGTTCCGTTGCCCGGCAGAGCCAGACCTATCGCCTCGTTGAGGCAGTTCATGGAGTTGGCGGTGAACATTCCCGAACACGAGCCGCAACCCGGGCAGGCACAAGCCTCAATCTCGTCGGCGTCGGCGTCGGTGCATTTGTCGTCGGCACTGAGCACCATGGCGTCTATCAGGTCGGCACCGCGACCGCGGAAGTTACCCGCTTCCATCGGGCCGCCCGACACGAAGACCGTCGGTATGTTGAGTCTCATGGCCGCCATCAGCATTCCCGGCGTGATTTTGTCGCAGTTGCTTATGCAGACCAGCGCATCCACCTTGTGGGCGTTTGCCATGTACTCCACGCTGTCGGCTATGATGTCGCGTGAGGGCAACGAGTATAACATGCCGTCGTGTCCCATTGCTATGCCGTCGTCTATGGCTATGGTGTTGAACTCGGCCGCAAAGCAACCCTGCTGTTCGATGAGTTCTTTCACGTACTGACCCACCTCATGCAAATGAACATGGCCCGGAACCATCTGGGTGAAAGAGTTGGCAATGCCTATTACCGGCATTCCCATCTGCTCTTTTGTCATTCCGTTGGCTCTCCAAAGGCTTCTTGCTCCCGCCATGCGGCGTCCGGTCGTGGTGACCGCGCTTCTCAATTCGTGTTTCATTTCAGTTCTCCGTTGTGTTTGTCTTTATTGAAATCGAAAGGCCTTTCCCGGGTTAAGAGAAAGGCCCTGTTTCAATATTATATCATTGTTTTCCCAATCGCATACAGCCTTTCTCCCGTTATCTATGCAAGACCACGACCACGAGAATAATTAGGCTTACAATATTTTGCAAATTGTTGTTAAACATCTTATTCCGTCTGTTTTCGAAACTCCCTCCGACATCACAAATGTATTGTAAAAATAGTGAAAAACAATAGGCAGTACACTATTTTTATTGTTAAATTTTATACATTTTCGTTTAAGTTATTGTTGTATAGTGTGTTATCTGTTGTTTTCGGCCTTGTCTGTTGGCTCTGTTAATCTCCCTTTGAGAGGACTGATAGACGACTTTTTGCCGAGATGTGCGGTCTGTCAGCCCTGCTTACGGAGAGCAACCATGCACTACGGAGCAAAAATTACTTGTATAACCCATAGAGACGGATTTGCAATTCCACGCTGTTTACACTATCTTTGCGGCCGAATATTAAATCGTATAATCATATGAGTTTGGTAGCGATAGTAGGACGCCCCAATGTGGGTAAAAGCACTTTTTTCAATCGTTTGGTTGGTATGCGTCAGGCCATAGTGGATGCCACTGCCGGCACAACCCGCGACCGACACTACGGCAAAACCGATTGGAACGGACGAGAGTTCTCCATAATCGATACGGGAGGATATTCCGTCGGCAGTGATGACGCCTTTGAGGGTGAGATTCGCAAACAGGTATTGCTCGCCATAGAGGAGGCCGACCTGATTCTCTTCATGACCGACATAACCACCGGCATAACGGACCTCGACATGATGATGGCCGACATATTGCGTCGCGCATCGAAAAAGGTGATGTTGGTGGTGAACAAGGTGGATAATTATGAGCGCATTTACGACTCTCCGGAGTTCTATTCGCTCGGATTGGGCGACCCCTACTGCATAAGTTCCATGAACGGCAGCGGAACGGGCGACCTGATGGACGAGATAGTGAAGCATCTGCCAGAGAATGCTGCGGTCGAGCAGGAGGATGAACTGCCGCGCATCACTGTGGTGGGACGCCCCAACGTGGGCAAGTCGTCGCTCACCAATGCTTTGTTGGGCGAGGAACGAAACATAGTCACTCCTGTGGCGGGTACCACACGCGACTCGATTCATACGCGATACAACAAATTCGGGCTCGACTTCTATCTTATCGATACTGCCGGTTTGCGCAAAAAGGGTAAGGTGACCGAGGATTTGGAATTCTATTCGGTCATGAGGTCGATTCGTTCGATTGAGAATGCCGATGTGTGTGTGCTGATGTTGGATGCCTCGCAGGGCATAGAGTCGCAGGACATGAACATATTCAGTCTTATTGTGCGCAACAAGAAGGGTTGTGTGATAGTGGTGAACAAGTGGGACCTCATAGAGAAGGGCAACAACACCATGAAAGAGTGGCGCGAGGCCATCATGAAGAAACTCTCGCCGTTCAGCGATGTTCCCATCATCTTCACTTCGGTGTTGGAGAAACAACGTATCTTGGAGGTGTTGCAGACCGCAATCAGGGTGCACGAGTCGCGCAAACGTCGTATACCCACATCGGAGTTCAATGAGTTTATTCTTCCCATCATTGAGGAGACGCCGCCGCCTGCGCTCAAAGGAAAGTATATACGCATAAAGTATGCGATGCAGTTACCGTCGCCCACGCCGTCGTTTGCATTCTTTGCCAATCTGCCGCAATATATCAAGGAGCCTTACCGTCGATTCATAGAGAATAAGATTCGTGCCAATTGGGACTTCTCGGGTGTGCCGTTGCAGATATTCTTCCGCAAGAAATAGTTTGAGACGAGAGAGCCTGCAAGGCCGGACAGACAAAGCGGCGGCAGCCGAGAGACCGAAATGGCACACCGCTAAGGGGTGGCGGCCGGATAAGGTCTGATGGTACCGCAAGTATGGTTGCCGGATACTGTCAAACTGCGTTGAAGGAGTGGTTGCAGGAAGTAGATAATGTTAGGTCACGCCGAAAAGGGAACAAGCAATGTCGCCTCGGGTGCGTGACAGACCGAATGAATAAAAACAGAAATGAATCCGAAGGTTAAAAAATATACATTGCCGGTGGCATTGGCGGCGGGAGTGGTGTTCCATGAGTTTTGGCACTCGCTCTATTTTTTGAGTCCCTATGCCATTTTCGGTATGCTTTTCATCACCTTTTCTAAGGTGTCGCCGCGCGACATGCGCCCCCATAAGATGCATTGGCCTTTGTTGGCCTTTCAGTTTGTGCTGAGTTTTGCGGTCTATTTCCTGCTGCGCGGGGTGGACGATGTGTTGGCTCAGGGATTGATGATGTGTATCTTCATGCCTGCCGCCATGGCCTCGGCTACGGTTGGAGGCTTTCTGGGTGCCAATGTGACGGTGATGACCACCTTTATTCTCATGAGCAATCTTTGTGTGGCCGCGGTGTCGCCGTTCCTCTTTTCTATGATTGGTACGGAGAGCGATTTGTCGTTTTTCGCCTCGTCGTTGGAGGTGTTTAAGAGAGTGGCCAAGTTGTTGGTGTTGCCGCTGTTGTGCGCATGGATTTTGGAGTGGGTTACGCCTAAGGCCCACGATGTGGTGAAACGACATCAGGATTGGTCTTTTTATATATGGGCCGTCACGCTCATGATATTGATGGGTAAGATGACCAACTTTTTCCTCGAACAGAGCAGCGAGAACTACCTTACGGCCATTCTGCTGGCTGTCGGTGCGTTGATTATATGTGTGTCGCAGTTTCTTTTCGGTCACTATGTGGGGACCAAATATGGCGACAAACCTGCCGGAACGCAGTCGTTGGGCCAGAAGAACACCACTTTGGCGATTTGGATGGCGCTTACGTTTCTCAATCCGTTGGCGGCCATTGCTCCGGCAAGCTATGTGGTGTGGCAGAATCTTATCAACAGTTGGCAGCTCGCCCGCAAGAGGTGATTTTGTTCGGGCCTGCGGCTCGAAAGATAAAACGAGAGGGATGCAATAATCACATCCCTCTCGTTTGTTGTTGTGTCGCGGAGACTTGTCCGTTTTGCAGCTCTCTCCACTTATGACATCGTCCTATACCTCGGCAGGCAAAACGGCCAATGCCCGGTCCATGCGACGCAGCGTCTCCTCCTTGCCCAGAATCTCACACTGCTCATACATGCCGAACCCTTTTGCCGCTCCCACTATGGTTAGACGGAATGCGTTCATTATAAGCCCCATAGGGATTTCGCTCTCCTGAATCCACGCATGGCAGATGGCCTCGGTGTTGCTGTTCTCAAAATTGTCTATGCCGGCCAGAATGTCACGCAACTGCGATACGTATTTGTGTGCGTCGCCTTTCCAATACTTCTTTTTGGCCTTTTCGTCATACTCCTCGGGGGCCTCGAAGAGGAACGACGACAAGTCCCAGAACTCGCTCGGGAATGTGGCGCGACTCTTGATGCGTGAAACAATCATCTCCGCCTTTTCCGTTGAACACTCATGGCCGTGAGCCTCCACCATAGGAATATACAACCCGGCCAACTCCTTATCATCTCTTGTGTGCATATATTGGGCGTTGAACCAATGGGCCTTGTCGGGACTGAATCGTGCCCCCGACTTACCTACGCGTTTCAGTGAAAACTGCTCTATAAGCTCCTGCATCGAGAATATCTCCTGCTCCGTACCCGGATTCCAACCCAGCAGTGCCAGCATGTTAACGAAGGCCTCGGGGAAGTATCCGTCCTCACGATAGCCGCGCGACACCTCTCCGTCGGGTGCCTCCCAACGCAACGGGAAGACGGGGAAGCCGAGCTTGTCACCGTCGCGTTTGCTCAATTTACCCTGACCGGTGGGTTTCAGCAACAGAGGCAGGTGGGCAAACAGAGGTTGCGAATCCGACCATCCGAAAGCTCTGTAAAGCAGATAATGCAACGGCAATGACGGCAACCACTCCTCGCCGCGAATAACATGGCTCACCTCCATCAAGTGGTCATCCACAATGTTGGCCAGATGGTAGGTGGGGAGACTGTCGGCCGACTTGTAGAGCACCTTGTCGTCGAGCGTGGAGGTGTTCACCTCCACATGTCCCCTTATCAGGTCGTCCATCTTCACCGTCTCGTTCTCGGGCATCTTGAAACGAACCACCCATTGGTCGCCGCGCCCGATGCGCTCTTTCACCTCCTCGGCCGAAAGACGCAGCGAGGTGTTGAGTTTTTCGCGCACCGTATAGTTGTAGGCGAAAGTCTCTCCTTTGGCTTCCATCTCGGCTCTGATGGCGTTGAGCTCCTCGGGGGTGTCGAACGCATAGTAGGCGTCGCCCGACTCGATTAACTGCATGGCATATTTGAGATATATCTCGCGACGCTCGCTCTGACGATAGGGGACATGGGGACCTCCCACCGATACGCCCTCGTCTATCTCTATGCCGCACCATTTGAGCGAATCGAGTATATACTCCTCCGCTCCCGGCACGAAACGGGTGGAGTCGGTGTCTTCAATTCGCAATATGAAATCGCCGCCGTGCTGACGGGCAAACAGATAGTTGTAGAGTGCCGTTCTCACGCCACCCATGTGCAACGCTCCCGTAGGGCTCGGGGCAAATCTGACTCTTACTCTTCTCTCCATTGT
>JAZODY010000308.1:0-4379 GCA_045597245.1 Tidjanibacter sp. | reverse complement strand
TCATATCCGTTGAATTCGCCTTCCAGAGTATCTTCTAAAAGTTCCGACTGGACAAATCCTTTGGCTTTCAAGGCCTTTATCATGTCGGGTTTGAACCCGTCTACGGGGATTCCGAGGAATGTGGTGACATCTTTTTGAGCCATCGCAACCAGCGATGTCATTAACAGAATGGCGGCGAGTGATAAAAATTTTTTCATATGCGTTGTGGGTCCCTTCGGTTGCCATGAGGGAGTTCGTTAAACAAAGAGAAGCGTGGCACCGCAATACTACATTCGCAGTTGGAGGTCCTAGGAAAACCCGAATACAAAAATGTAGTAATGGCAGCCCACGCCATGGCGCGAGAGCCGCAATGCTACCTCTTGTATTCGTTGTGAAATTTCCTAGGTTTCCAACCACAAGATAAGCATGACGCTTCTGAAAAAATATGTCTTGGAAGTAGCGAACTATTCCGAGTGTAAATATAGTCCAAAAAATTGAATTTTCGCCAAAAGCACCGTATATTTGTCTGGTGGACCGAGTGACTGCCTGCCGCCCATTTAACCGACATAGAGAACAAAGTGAGAAAAATAGGAATCATATCCGACCTTCATGGCACCTTCGACGAGCCGCTCTACAACTTTCTGGCCGACGTGGATGAGATTTGGTGTGCCGGCGACATCGGTTCCGACATGTTGGTGTGGGAACTTTCGCAGTTCAAGCCCCTGCGTGCCGTCTATGGCAACATGGACGGATGGGATGTGAGGGGGAGCGGATGTCCCGGGCATCTGTTCTTCGAGTGCGAGAAGAAGAGGGTGCTTATGACCCACATCGGTTTTCAGGGCGGAATCTACACCCGCGAAACCTATGCGCTGCTCATGCGCCACAAGCCCGACGTTTTTGTGAGCGGTCACAGCCACATTCTGAAAATTTTTTTCAACCACAAACTGAATCTTCTCAACATCAATCCGGGGGCCTGCGGCCGTTCTGGAATCCATAAGGTTAGGACGGCGGTGCGTTTCGTAATTGATGGGGCCGACATGCGCGACATGGAGGTGGGCGAATGGCCCCGATAAAATATTCGTCTTGTCGGTCACGTTCCTTTTGGCGAAACGACAACTGACGAATTATGAAACTTAGACAATCGAAAAGACTTGAAAATATCATCTCGCGCGGTTTGGCGCGGTCGGAGCGCGGTCGTTCGACCAATCCGATAGACATCATACTGCTCATAATGCTCGAAGAGGGCAACTGCCATGCGTGGCACATATTACGCAAACTCCTTAAAGAGTGGGAGTTCCATCGCCTGCGCTCACATCTGCATGCCGAGTGTCTTCGCTCGGCGGGCTTGGAGGGCGACGACGAGGAGCGGATGCGCATCTTTGTGGAGATATTCAATGCGCTGGAAGCGGTCTGCCGCGACTGTTCGCCTGCGGCCGAACAGCCGGTTGTCAATACGGCTCACTTTCTGCTCTTCGTGTTGCGCGGAACTTTCATCTCGTCGCGGGTGCTGACGATGTTCGGCATCGACGAGGCGGCGGTGGGGGAGTATGTGAGAGAGTATCCTGCCGAAGAGGAGTACTATACCGACATGCAGGCGCTCGACTCGGTCCGCACCTATCGCATCGAGACGGGCCGCCGCGACGCACCCGCCTCCGATAACGATACCCGCCCGACTGCCGAGGCGAATCGATTCGAAAAGTTCGGCACCGACCTCACGGCTCTGGCCCGTAAGGGGGAGATAGACCCTGTTGTCGGGCGCGAGGGCGAGATAGAGCGGCTCATCCAGATTCTGGGGCGGCGCAAGAAGAACAACCCCATCCTCATCGGCGAGGCCGGCGTGGGCAAGAGTGCCATTGTGGAGGGGTTGGCCATGCGCATCGTGGCGCGCGACGTACCGCCCATTCTGTATGGCAAGCGTATCTTTTCGTTGGATGTGGCCTCGCTTGTGGCCGGCACCAAGTACAGGGGCGAGTTTGAGGAGCGCATCAAGGAGTTTCTGCGCGAGGTGGGTGAGAGCGGCGATGTGATACTCTTCATCGACGAGATACACACCATCGTCGGAGCCGGCTCCACGCAGGGTTCGCTCGACACAGCCAACATACTCAAACCCGCTCTGGCTCGCGGGCGGGTGCAGTGCATCGGCGCCACCACTCTCGACGAGTTTCGAGAGAGCATCGAGCGCGATGCCGCATTGGAACGGCGCTTTCAAAAGATTATGGTGGAGCCCACCAACCGACCTCAGACCATCCATATCCTTCATCGAATCAAACAGCGTTACGAGCAACATCACTCGGTGCGCTACTCCGACGAGGCGGTGGAGGCGTGTGTGGAGCTTGCCGACAGATATATCACCGACCGCCACTTTCCCGACAAGGCGGTGGACCTGCTCGACGAGGTGGGGGCGCGTGCCGCCCTGCTCTCCGAGCCCGACAACGAACGCATGAGGATGTTAGAAGAGGAGGCCGCTCGTTTTGCCGAGGAACGACGCAGGGCGGTGGAGATGTTGGCATACGAGGAGGCATCGGAGGCTCGTCTGGCCGAGGCGGCCCTGCGCAACAAACTCGACCAGCTGCGCGAGAGCCGACGCCGACGTCACGGGGCCGAGCCATTGCTCATTACGGCCGACCATGTGGCTCGGGTGGTGAGTGTCATGACGGGCATTCCGGTCAGCAGTGTCACGTGTGACGAGAAGATGCGTCTGGCCTCCATGTCGGAGCGTCTGGCCGAGAGCGTGGTGGGGCAGGGACACGCCATCGACCGAGTGGCACGTGCCATACAGCGTTCGCGTGCAGGATTGGGCGACGGCTCGAAACCCATCGGAGTCTTCATGTTCGTAGGACCCACCGGAGTGGGGAAGACCCTGCTTGCCAAAGAGCTTGCCGCACAACTCTTCGACCGACCCGATGCGCTGGTGAGAATCGACATGAGCGAGTATTCCGAACGCCACAATATCAGCCGACTTATAGGCTCGCCTCCCGGGTATGTGGGATATGGCGAGGGCGGCCAGCTCACCGAGCGCATCCGTCGCCAACCCTATGCGGTGGTGTTGTTCGACGAGATAGAGAAGGCCCATTCCGATGTGTTCAACCTCATGTTGCAGATTTTCGACGATGGCGAACTCACCGACGGACTCGGCCGCAGGGTCGATTTCCGCAATACGGTAATAATCATGACCTCCAATGTCGGCTCCAAAGAGTTGGCGCAGCGCGGACCGCGGGTGGGATTCAATGCCTCCGTCAGGGTGCGAGAGGAACGTAAGGCCGACGAGGCGGTCTATCGTGCCGCGTTGGAGCAGAACTTCGCGCCGGAGTTTATCAACCGCATCGACGATGTGGTGGTCTTCAACACCCTCACCGAGCAGGACGTGGTGCGCATCGTGGATATGGAGATGGCGCGATTCGGCGAGCGGGCCGGACGGCTCGGCTATCGGGTGGAACTCTCTGAGTGTGCCAAGCGACGTCTTGTGGAGCTCGGTTATCGTCCCCGCTACGGTGTGAGGGCACTTCGACGGGCCATACTCGAACATGTGGAGGAGCCTATGGCGCAGATGATTGTGGAGAACCGCATCGGGGTGGGCGACCGCGTGAGCGTCTGCATGTGCGACGACCGTATCACACTACTGACCGAGGCTTGTTGATGTTCATGATTAGCAACGACGAGAATGACTTTTTTCTCGAAATTGGTTGATGTGTTTAGTGTATTATTTTTCTGATTTCAGTTGATTGCGAAAGGTGCTCCCCGCGTGTGGCCGACGATAAGTCCGCCGTGGCCGGAGGAGTGAGCGACGAAGAGATTGCTCTCCGCCGCTCGCCGATGGCGGGAGTGCCGATGAAGAGTACCTGAGAGAGGCGGCGGCCGTTGAGGCCCCCGCTTTTTTTGTGCGGTTTTTGAGTGTAATGCCACGAACGGCGCAGAAAGGAGGGCGGACGGAGCGACGACAAAGGTGTGATGCAACGGACAAAATTGTGCGGAATTAATCAATTATTCCTTATCTTTGTTCTTCGGGCTCGGAGTGCGCGATGCCACTGCACTGCATGGCAGGTGTGTTTGGCGATGTGTGCCGAGAGTGCAGAGAGTGTGTGGTGCTGTAAGGAGATAAACAAAAAATCAATAAAAACTGAAAGGAGAGAAGTCTTATGTTATTGGACAGAGAGAATCGTTGGCGAGGATTGCGTAAGGTGGTGTATGTGCTGTTGGCACTCTTCGTGTTGGATGTGGTGTTGCTGCTCACCATGATACCCATTAATTTCTATACGTTGGTGCTGTTGTTTGTGCAGGCCGTCGTGGTGCTCTATTTTGCGGTCATATCGATGGGCACCATCAAGCGTCTTGAACACCCCGACGACAATTAAACCTGCTGCGGTCGCCCTGCCTGATATACGGAGGTGTCGTTTCGTGTG
>JAZODY010000307.1:0-4343 GCA_045597245.1 Tidjanibacter sp. | reverse complement strand
AGAGGCGATAGGGAGTGGATAGGTTGATTTTGCGTTTAATCAATGTGTTACGAGTTGGACAGAGGGGTGTGAGGCAGGGGAAATGATGATTTGAATGTCGTAGTAAATTTAACTGCTCGGACAAAGCGAGGCGGAATTTGTGACTATCTTTCGCACACTTTGTAAAAAATTAAAACATAGACAAATATGACATCACTCAACATCATTCAGCTTTACGAGAACAACTTTAAGAAATGTTCGAACGAAACGGCCCTCACCGACTACTTCACCAAGAAGAACTACTCCTATCGTGAGATGGCCGCCGAAATCGAGAAGCTGCACATCCTTTTGGCAGACAGCGGTGTGAAGAAGGGCGATAAGGTTGCGCTCATTGGTAAGAACAATTCGCAGTTCGTCATTGTCTACATTGCGGTGGTTACCTACGGTGCGGTAATCGTGCCCATCCTTTCGGACTTCAACCCCATCGATGCGACCAACATCGTAAATCACTCCGACTCGGTGCTCATCTTTGCCGACCAGAAGATTTGGGAGTCGTTCGACGAGAAGAACTTCGAGCATCTGCGCGGAGCAATCGAACTCGACACCAACACCTTGTTGAAGGATTTCACCGCCTCGGGCGAGATTAAAACGGCTCTCGACGGTGTGGAGAAGAAGTTTGCGGAGCGTTATCCCGACGGATTTACGGCCGCAAACATCAAGTATGCCGATGTGGAGATGGATGATGTGATGATTATCAGCTACACCTCGGGTACCACGGGACTGAGCAAGGGAGTGATGCTGACGGTGGGCAATATCACCGGTAACGTGCAGTTTGCACTGGGCAAGAAGTTCCATGTCTATCGTTCGCGCGTGTTGGCACTTCTGCCGTTGGCTCATGCCTATGGTTGCGCATTCGACATGCTGACCCCGCTGGCCATCGGTTCGCACATCACTCTGCTGGGCCGCACCCCGTCGCCTAAGATTCTGATTCAGGCGATGAAGGAGGTGAAACCCCACCTCATCTGTACGGTGCCGCTGGTTATGGAGAAGATTGTTCGCAATCAGGTGATGCCTAAGTTGCAGAAGCAGCCTTTGAAGACGCTGGTGAAGATTCCGTTGCTGAACAAGGTGATATACAACAAGGTGAAGAAGACCATGATGGAGGCGTTCGGTGGTTGCGTTACCGAGGTGAACATGGGTGGCGCGGCGCTGAATCCCGACGTGGAGAAGTTCTTGTTGAAGATAAAGTTCCCCGCCACGGTGGGCTACGGCATGACCGAGTGCGGTCCTCTCATCAGTTATGAGAGATGGCAGAGATACAAACCCGCTTCGTGTGGCAAGATATTGCCCGGCATGGAGGTGAAGATTGTCCCGACGGGCGAGGGCGACGGCAAGGCCGGAGAGGTGTGTGTGCGCGGTATGAACGTCATGAAGGGATACTACAAGAATCCGCAGGCAACGGCCGAGGCCATCGACAGCGAGGGCTGGTTGCATACGGGCGACATGGGATTGGCCGACCCCGACGGCACCATCAGGCTCAGAGGTCGTTACAAGAGCATGATTCTGTCGAGCAATGGTCAGAACATCTATCCCGAGGAGATTGAGGCCAAACTCAACGTGTTGGAGTGTGTGATGGAGAGTCTGGTGTTGGAGGATAAGGGCCATCTGGTTGCCTATGTGGTGCCCGACTACGATGCCGCAAAGAAGAACGGTTGGGATACCGCCGCCATTAAGGAGGTGATGAATAGAAATTTGGAATTACTTAACAGTTTAGTTGCTCCGTATGAGCAGGTTGCTGATATCAAAATATGTGCAGAGGAGTTCGAAAAGACCCCGAAACGCAGTATCAGGAGGTATCTCTATCCTGCAAATGCGAAGGTTATAGCATAGGTTTTGATTCGATGTTAAGTTAATCAGGCTGCCCCAGGTTGGTTCCCCGGGCAGCCTTTTTTTTGTGATGCCGCGAGAGGTGCGGAGATGCGAAAACGGATTGAAGTTTGAAATATATGGGCAGCCGATGTGTATGTGAGGAGGGTTTTGTTATCTTTGTGGTGAGATAGAGGTCTTCGCGAAGGTGTCCGTCATGTGGCTATGTGGCTCGATGGATAAACCTCGAACGGAGAACAAAGGGTTTTAAACTAACGGAAAAATGTTTATGAGAATGGTGAGTTCAGGTTTTGTTAGGCGGAGTGCGTTGCTCGTTTTGTTGGCAACGGTATGGAGTTTTGTCGATGCGGTGGCACAGAGTGGTGTGCGGGGCGTTGCGGGCGAGGGGATGCTCGACACGCTGATTGGTATCGACAATGTGGTCGTGACTGCCACCAAGACGCATGTCAATCGCAATACGGTGTCGTCGTCGGTCTCGGTGGTCACGCGTGACAATATTGAGAATTCGAGCGAGTCGGCTCTGTTGCCGGTGTTGTCGCATCGCATTCCGGGTCTGTTTGTCACTGAGCGCGGAATGACCGGTTACGGCGGGTCGAGCGGTGGTGCGGGTGCCGTGAACATCCGCGGTGTGGGCCAGACCAACAAGGTGTTGATGATGTTCGACGGCCAGCCTCAGTGGGCGGGTCTGTTTGGTCACTCGATTCCCGATTCGTATGTGGCCTCCGACGCCGACCGTGTGGAGGTGGTGCGCGGCCCGGGCTCGCTGCTCTACGGCTCCAATGCAATGGGAGGTGTGGTTAATATCATCACCCGCCAACCCCACAGAGAGGGATTTCATGGCGATGCAAGAATCATGTACGGCTCCCACAATACGCAGAAATATATGTTCGGCGCGGGACAGAAAAAGGGGCGATGGAACTCTTATGTGTCATTGAATCATGATTATACCGACGGGCATAGAGAAAATTCGGAGTTTAATATCACCAACGGTTTCGTCAATGTGGGCTACGACGCCTCGGATGAGATAAGGGTGAACGGTCGTGTGACGTTGGGCAAATTTGTGAGCGAAAACCCGGGTGAGACCTTCGCACCGCTCTTCGACCAAGTGACCGACATGTTCCGCGGCACGGCATCGGTGTCGGTGGAGAACAAGTTCGACAGGGTGTCGGGTGCGCTGCAACTCTTCTATAATTGGGGCGTGCATGAGATTAACGACGGTTACGGAGCGGGCGAGTCGCCGCGTGACTATCTCTTCAACTCCACTGACCACAACTATGGCATCATGTTCTATCAGAGTGCCTCGCTCTGGAAGGGCAACTCGATTACGGCGGGTGTGGATTACAAAAATTGGGGCGGACATGCGTGGAACGACAAGTTCTCGGGCGACGACGAGGAGGTCATCGAAACCGACGTGACCGAGGCGGCTGCCTACGCAATCATGCAACAGACCCTCTTGGAGAAGGTTACGCTCAATGCGGGAGTGCGCTATGAGTATAACGAGACCTATGGCGGCGAGTGGGTGCCGCAGGCCGGTGTGGCCTACAATCCGCAGGCAGGCACCGCACTGAAATTCACCGTCGGCAAGGGCTTTCGCAGTCCGAACATCAGAGAGCTTTATATGTATGTTCCTGCCAATCCAGACCTTGAACCGGAGCGCATGGTGAGCTATGAGGCCTCGCTGGAACAGGTGTTGGGCAAGAGTCTGGTGGTGGGGCTGACGGCCTTCTACATCGATGGCGAGAACATGATACAGATGGAGATGATAGACGGACGTCGCAAGAATATGAATACGGGAGCCTTCACCAACAAGGGAGTGGAGGTGGAGGCGGAGTGGGCCGTTTCGCGTGCGCTCGGTCTGACCGCCAATTACAGCTATCTCCACACCGACAAACCTCTGTTGGCCGCTCCCGAGCATAAGGTGTTTGCCGAGGCGGTCTATCGATTCGGCCGTTTTACGCTCATGGCCGACATGCAGCACATTGCGGGTCTTTATGTGAACACATCGTCGGATGTGACGGAGAGTTACACCCTCTTCGACGCCAAGCTCTCCTATCTGTTCGGCACGCGCAACAATGGGTTGAATATCTTCGTGAAAGGGGAGAATCTCACCGACAGGGAGTATTGCATCAACGACGGATTCCCCATGCCCGGGGCAACGGTGATGTTCGGCCTGAATCTCTATTTCTGACGGCTCGACACTCCGTTCGGCAGAGGGGAGATGATACGGGAGGGACGACAATCTTGTCGCCCCTCTTTTTATTCGATATGGATGTTGCGAGAGGCGTATGGAGTTTGAGGTGGCGGATGGCTGCGGGGACGGGTGGTGCGTAATTGGTTGGGAGTGTGTCGTATGGATGGCCGGTGATGCAGGAAGAAAACATGGGGCGGGACGCCTGATGCGGAGGGAGGGATTCGCCGTAAAAAACAATAAAGACGACATTACGTCGTCTTTATTGCTGAGGTGCGAAGCGGAATCG
>JAZODY010000306.1:0-5933 GCA_045597245.1 Tidjanibacter sp. | reverse complement strand
GTATTTCTATATCAAAGGTAACTACAATTTATTAATTAGCAAAATTTACAACCAAAAAATACCCCAAAACGCACAAAAAGCTACCTCCCCAAAAAACAAAGAAAACCTGCCTAATAAAACTTGTTAGACAGGCTCTTTTTTGTCGTCACTACTTTGTCGTCATTTTTTCGGGATGCGAATCACCGTCAATGAGTAGGCGGGCATACGATAATCGAATCTGTTGCTCACCTCCATCTTGCTGCTCTCGGGTGTCGGGTCGGTGGCGAGGGGTTCGCCACTGAACAGGGTCACGTCGGCCTCCCTCTTTCCCTTCAAACCGCCAACTATCTTCACCGAGGTCTTTACCTCTGCGGGCAACGTATTGACCAACTTGATGATGAGGTCACCGCTCCGGTCGTCCACCACGCTCGATACCGACACTCGTTTGCTAATCCGCTGCTCCTGATTCATGTTCAGTCTGTTCGTCACGTAGCGTGTGCCGGCATTCTGCCCGAATAGTTGCTGGGTGTAGTAGTCGGTGGTGAGTTTCACCTGCGAATTATCGAAATAGATAAGGTCGGGGGTCCAATTTTTGTGCAGCTCGTTGCATAGCAGCGGGGCGTAGGAGGCCATCTCCACAATGTCGGCATTACGCTCCACGTTGGTTAGGTAGAGGGCTACGGTGAGAGCTGTCTCCATGTTGTTGGCCCGGCCGTAGTTGGCATGGGCTGCATATTCGCCCAGATATACTTTGGGGCCTTTGCGGTCGTAGTTGTCATAGAAGTCCTGATGGTTGATAAACCAACCCGGCGACACGTAGTAGTGTTCATCAACGAGGTCGAGATTCAGGTCGCGCGAAATCTCCCAGCCGCGCTCATAGTCGGAGCCGTGCCAGAAGGGTCCTGCCGTACCCACTATCTTTATCTCCGGATAGGCCTCGGCCACCGCTTCGCAAATCATTCTGTAACGCTCCTCAAAGGTCCACGAAACAAGGTCTTCGTTACCTATTCCTATATATTTGAGATTGAAAGGCTCGGGATGACCAGCCTCGGCGCGTTTGCGTGCCCATTCCGAGGTGGCGGGGTCGCCGTTGGCCCACTCGATGAGGTCTAGGATATCCTTTATGTATTCGTCCATCTCCTCCATCGGCAGACCGCCCTGCTGACCCGCTCCTCCCAACGACGAGTTCTGGCATGGCACACCGGCCGCCACAACGGGCAGAGGCTCGGCATCGAGGTCCTCACACATGAGAAAATATTCGTAGTAGCCCAGACCGAGGGTCTGATGATAGTTCCAGATGTTGCGCATAGGGATACGCTCTTCGAGCGGGCCTATGGTGTATTTCCAGCGATACATGTTGTCCAATCCGTCGCCGTGCACAAGACATCCGCCCGGGAAGCGCACAAAGCGCGGTTTCATGGCGGCAAGAGCCTCCATGAGGTCGGCACGCAGTCCGTTCTTGCGACCTTTGTAGGTCTTCTGCGGGAAGAGCGACACCATGTCGAAGGCGTAGCGTCCCTTGCCGAGGGGCGACAGATGCAGTTCGGCCGCCGAGGCGTCGGCCGAGGCGGTGAGTACACACTCCGCCTTGCTCCATCCTACCTCGCCTGCCTCCACGATAGCCTCTGCTATCGTGATGCCGTTCTCCACAAGACTCACCTTTATAGCGTTGTTCTCGCCCTCGACCACCTTGCCGAACATCGAGAAGTCATATTTTTCGCCCTTGCGCAGTGTGATGCCGTCGAAACCACTGTTAATCAAGGCACCTCCCGCCTCTGTGTTCAGCACTGCATGGTGCAGGTTGGGGTTGCTTATGGGCTCCTCGGTGGAGATGGAGAGCGAGGCTCCGTCGGTCACGCTCCATGAGTGGGTGCTGTTCCATCGCGGGTCGCGCGGATTGTCTATCGGAGCATATTCGAAGTCGCGGTTCTGAATCAGTTCGGCATAGATTCCGCCGTCGGCAGCCCTGTTGATGTCCTCAAAAAAGATTCCCATCAGTGTGTTGCTTATGGGTTTGCTCTCGTTGAGGTCGATGTCGAGCGATGCCGTTACCGTTTTCAGTCCCGCATAGTTCTTCTCGTCCTCGGTGAGGGTTTCGCGTTCAAGCTCCGCCTCGCGCGCACTCTCCGCAATGTCGTTCAGCAGATTGTCGAGCATGCTGCGTGCGATGCGCACCGTCTGTCCCGTAATCTCTCCTCCGTCGAGCAGTATGGTCGAACGACCGTCGGAGCTGCGAGGGGCACTCTTTACGGGTTCGGAGAAGTGGTGAAAGTCGTCGGTTGAGAGGGCGTAGGTGTTGCCGGCCGAGGTGGTGTAGGTGATTGTATAGATGCCATCGGAGAACTCGATGAGCGGCCTTTGGCAGTTCTCTCCCTCCACAACGTAGGGATAGTCCTGCGGCAACCAATGGATGAAGTCGGATGTGCGCGTGTAGGCAAACTGATTCACATGGTCGTTCACACTCCACACCAGCGACCACACACCGTCGGCAAAGACCATATAGGGGTCATAGGCATTCTTCTCGGTGCTCCAATTTCCATAGTCGCAGGCCAGCACCGTATGGTTGTTGCCCACCGGATTCCAATTTGTTCCATCCTCGCTCCACGCCATGCGGATACCCTTTTGGGCATATACAAAGAGCCACACCGAGTCGGCCGCGGTGGAGGCTGCTGCCGTAAGGGTGGCAAACGAGGTCAGCAATAACATAAACAGTTTTTTCATCTCGTTAATATTTAAGCATTTTTTACAACTCCGTAAAGGTACTCATTATTTCTTTCTCGACAAACGGTCCCCCACGAAAGCCTTGTGGCTTTCGTGGGGGACCGCATATCATCCGATTCCTTGAAGAGAGGTTAGAACGCCTCGCTGACGGGAATGAGTTTCACCTCGCTGTTGAGGCCCGAAGGCATCAGAGTCCAATGGTTATAGGTTCTGTTCTCCGGCGAGAATGTGGCGATGTTGGCATCCTTGAATATTCTCCACACCTTACCCTGACGGTCGTAATCGGCGATGCGGTTGGCAGGCAGGTTGGTCACCTCCACCTCCAATGTATTCTCTCCCTCTTTCAGGAAGGGACCTACCAACGTTTCAAACGGTACGGCGGTCAATACGGCCACCTCCTCACCGTTGATTCTCACGCGGGCACTCTCGCGCACATCGCCCAAATCGAGCAGCCAGTTGTCGGCCTCCACTCCTGCGGGCAGGGTGAAAGTGGTGGTGTAGCGACCGGTTCCCATGTTGCGGGTCAGTATCTCGTTCTGCTCGCCGAGCGTTGTCCAATCTGCCGGAGCTCCAATCTCGAAACTCTCTGCGATGGCGGGTTTGCTGTCGGGGAAGTCGAGCGTCCAACCGCTGTCGAGTACGATTGCCTCGTCGGCAACATTGTAGTACTCCCATGCCTCGATTGGGGCCATACCCTTCTCAAAGGTTTTCAGAATCAGCGAGCCGCCCGGTTTCAGTTGCAGATAAATTTCGGTCTTGCCGTTGTTCTCGCGCAACTGTGCGGCACCGCGACGTCCGTTCATCGGGTCGAAGATTACAACCGATTCGGCAGCAGTGGCCAGAGGCACCCAGCCGTCTATCGTTCGATTCTGCAACATGCTCAGGAAGTATATCTTTCCCTTCTCGTGATTTCTGCGGATTGAGGTGCCGCCAAACTCCATGTTGAACGACTCGGGCTCGATGCCGCAGGCCTTGAAGAGGTCGGTCATTTCATAACCGGTGATTACCGTACCCTTGCCCATGCTCTGCACCTGAGTCTCCACAAAAGAGGCCTCCGGCAATTTTGCTCGCTCCGTCTGGAACTCGGCACGACGAGCCTCCAAATTTGCCAGACCCGGAACATCGATGGGGTATTGCTTCGTGAATACCACCTTTGCTCCTTTCTCTATGAGCGAGGTCAGTTTCTGGATGGTCTCCACCGGCATGTAGCGGTTGTCGGGAATGACGAGGGCTTTGTACTTCGTTCCGCCGTTCGACACAAGTTCGCCGTCCTTCACGTCGAGCGACATAATGAGATTGTCCGATATGTAGTCCACGTCGTATCCGCCATCCTTAATCTCGTGTACGGTCTTGATGAATACGGGCAGGGTGGTCTGCATAGAGTGGATGGTGAATTGCAGGAAGGGCTGCTGCTGGTTATCCACCCATGCATCGTAGATGGGCCAGTAGAGCAGGAAGTCGCAGTCGGGAGTGCCGGCCTGCAAGAACGATTGACAACGTGCTATGTAGTCGAACATCGCTTTGGAGTCTTTCCAGAACGGATTGCGGGGCGATACGTCTATCGAGGCGTAGAACAACCAGCCCGGCCACTCGGCATCTTTGGGCGAGTAGGTGGAGCCGTGGAAATAGACGTGGTTTACGCCCGAGCAGAACATCTGGTCAATCTCGGGTTTGATTTGCGAGAGCGACGTGCGGAAGTGCTCGGTGAGCCATGTCATGGTCTCCGACGAGGTGTAGGGCTTGCCGTTGATGTGGGCGGCCGAGGAGGCGAATTTCAATACTGCCAAGTCGCCGTCGTTCACTCTCTTATATTCGTCTTTGCGCAATGCGGGGATGTCGAACTCGGTGCGACCGTATGATTCGCACTCGGGAATATCCACCACGCTGTAAAGGTCGATGATGTTGGCGGGTGAGCCGTGGGCCTGATTGCGGGTCAGACTGCCGTGGCTGTGTGCCCACTCGGTCCAGGGTATCGTAAATTCGGTTTTGAGCAACTCCGAGATGGTTTCGCGATAGTCGCTGCGTACACGTATTGCGGTGTCGTTCAGACCTTTCTCTCCGAGGAAGTCGGGCAGATACTCCTGCAACTTGTAGCCGTGCTGAGCCTCAAATTTTTCAAACAGTCCCTTTTCCCAAGTGGCGTTGGCCAATTCGAAGGAGTCGTTGAAGAAGGTGTGGGGATATTTGGCTCCGCTCTCGGAGAACGCCTTGTCGAACTTGGAGGTGTAGAGGTCGAGAACCTCTTTGTTGTAGTGGTCCATCACATAGCCTTCTCCACCCGGGGCGGCACGCTTAACCATCATGAGGGCCTTGCCGTTGAAGATGGCATAGAGAGTCCATTTGCCTTCGCCGGCCACCCAATCGAGTTTACCGTCTTCGCCCACTTTGTCTGTGAGGTCCACAATCTCACCAGTAGACGAGTAGGCCATGAGTGTTTCAAGTTCGGCGGCCTGCTGCTGGATGGAGGTCTGCGGGTTGGCCTGCGGTGCGCGCTGAGGCTGACGTGCAGGACGGTTGTTTCGCTGGGCAGCACCCTGAGGACGCTGACCGCCCTGCGGCATGAAACGACGCATGGGAGCCGGAGCCTCCTTATATTTAATGGGTTCGTCGAGCGATTGGCCGCCCTCCATCTGGAACTTGGTCACCAGATAGCGGTCTGCCGCATCCTCAATCGATATTTCGGGACCGCCGAAGGGCCATCCCGTTCCGGTCATCATATCCACCTGAATACCGAGACGCTCGCCCTCGGCAACGACATGGGAGTACATCTCCATCCACTCGGGCGAGAGATAGTCGATGTCGTTTGCCTCGTTGTTCTGCACTCCGTAGATGGGTGTGATTTCCACACCGCCTATCCCTTTGTCGGCAAACTCCTCGAAGATATAGGTAAGGCTCTCCTTATCCACGGCACTGCCATGCCACCACCAGCGGGTGTAGGGTTTGTATTCGGTCTTGATGTCGTACCACTGCACATCCGCTTCGGTGGGAGTGCCGGTGGAAGAACAGGCCGTAATGCCGCTGCCGAGCATTAGGGCAGCAGCCAGCGAATAGAAAAATCGGTTCTTCATATTGTCGGTTGATTAATTGATTATTTTATATTGTTTGTTTATTCTGTTTTTTGTGTTGCTTGGAATACAAAGATAATATTTTTCGCGTGATTTTTTTGGTTTTAGAGAAAAAAGCAATATCTTTGTTATCGTATTGTTTGTTGTGGTTTATCAAAAAGGGTAGAA
>JAZODY010000305.1:0-9988 GCA_045597245.1 Tidjanibacter sp. | reverse complement strand
AGATAGAGCGACAGATAGCCAACCTGCTCCATGAAGGTCGTCTGCCTCATGGCGGCAATACGGTAAACCTCATCGTGTTGCCCGACGCCGAGGAGCCGCACGTCATCATTGAGCACAACGAAATGACCCTCTACGAAGGATATTCGGTGCTCAGTCTGCGCCCTAAGGCCGTCATAACCAACTATGAGATACCCTTCGAAGGTCACCTGACATCCGTTTCGCGCCAAACCGCCGCATTCATGACCTCCTTTGCCAAGCGCAACGGCATGCATCTGGCCATAAGAGCCAACCGCAAAGGCGAGTTGATTTCGGCGGGCGACTATCCGCTCTTCGCCGTCAGCAACCGTCGTATCATGACCCTGCCCCTGTCGGAGGGAGGACGTGCAAGTGCCGAGAGGGAGTTGATGTTGCGGCTGTGCGAGATGGCCGAAATGACGGTGGAGGAGTGCTGCATAAATGTGGACGACCTGAAAAACATAGACGAAATGATGGTCTTCACCCCCATAGGCATACAGTCGGTGCTATGCTGCGACAAGAGATATTTCCACAGCACCGTGGCATCGCTGCTCGACCGCCATCTGCCCCGTCTTACCAAAGAGGGTTTCTGTTCGTTCAGGCGTCCCTGAGCGGCGACACCGACGAACAAAAGAGCGACGTCAGCACCAACATGCCCCCAATGGAGAGGCTGCGGACAGAAGGCAGACCAGACCAGCCAGCCAACCAGCCAGACAGACTGCCGAAAGAGCGACCGAAAGAGCGACCGAAAGAGCGACTGCCTGCCACCGCACCACATCCAATCCCGCACCCCGCGAAACAAGATTTCGAGAATCGAGAAACAGCCTGCAAACGCCGAGCGACGCAACGCCACATAAAGCCACATAAAAAAGCAACACCTCTCCTGTTGGGAGAGGTGTTGCTTTTTTATCTCACGCACACATCAGAAGATGAACTGCGAACTGATTTCACGATAGTTGGTCACACGCTCGATAACGTCGGCCAGAGTGTCGGCCACCGTAAGCACCGTAAACTTACTCAATTCCTTGTCGGCTCTCAACGGAATGGTATCCGTAACGATAACCTCCTTCAATGCACTGTTGTTGATGCGCTCATAGGCCTCTCCCGACAGCACCGGATGGGTGGTGACGGCACGAACACTGCTCGCTCCCATCTCCATGAACATGTTGGCGGCTTTGGTAATCGTACCCGCCGTATCAATCATGTCGTCGAAGAGCAACAAATCGCGTCCCTTCACCTCGCCGATGGCGGTCATCGTACCCACAACATTGGGACGCTCCCTGTGCTTGTGGCAGATAACCAACGGAAGATTCAGGAACGAGGCATAGGCATTGGCCCTCTTTGCTCCGCCTATATCGGGCGTGGCAACCGAGAGATTCTCGTTCACGAGGCTCTGGATATAGGGCAGGAACACCTTGCTGGCGTGGATGTGGTCCACAGGGATATCGAAGAAACCTTGAATCTGGTCGGCATGCATATCCATCGTGATTACTCTGTCCGCACCGGCAGCCGTAAGCAGATTGGCCACCAATTTGGCCCCGATGGGTACACGCGGACGGTCCTTGCGGTCCTGACGTGCCCAACCGAAATAGGGAATCACCGCAATCACTTTGTGTGCCGATGCACGACGTGCCGCATCGATGGTAAGCAACAACTCCATGAGATTCTCTGCGGGAGGAGGAGTAGACTGCACGATAAACACCGTACAACCACGGATACTCTCGTCGAAAGCGGGTTGGAACTCTCCGTCGCTGAATTGGAGAAAGGTCATTTGGCCCAGCTGCGTGCCGTAGCTCTGCGCTATCTTCTCGGCCAAAGCATAGGAGCCGCGACATGCAAAGATTTTTAATCTATGTTCTGCCATAATCTATATTAAGGTTTCGTAGTATTTCACAAAAATAAGCCTAAAAGAGATACCTTGTAACTATTATCGGCAAATTTTTATACAAAGTTATAAACAATTTTCGATATAATCGAGTATTTCCTCGCCTCCCTGTCTTTTTTCCGACGAGGTGACGAAGATGGGCGGCAACTCCTCCCACCACTTCAACAGCTCCGCCGAGTACACCTCCACGTTGCGTTTCAGGCGTGTGGCCGACATTTTGTCGCTCTTGGTGAAGACTATGCCGAACGGTATGCCCTCCCTGCCGAGCATCATGAGAAACTCCATGTCAATCTTCATGGGCTCGTGGCGCGAATCTATCAGCACAAAGAGAAAGTGCATCCCCTCCGACTTGGTGACATAATCCACTATTATCTTCGAGAACTCCTTGCGCGAGTCGCGCGACACTTTGGCATAACCGTAACCGGGCATATCCACCAGCCACCACGAATCGTTTATCAGAAAGTGATTAAGCAGCTTGGTCTTTCCCGGGGTGGACGACACCTTCGCCAGACCCGCACCGCACAACATGTTGATGAGCGACGACTTGCCCACATTGCTCCTGCCGATGAAGGCGAACTCCTTCTGTCCGTGTCGCGGTATCTGCGACAGCTTCGAGCTGCTGAACTTAAACTCTGCCGATGTTATCCTCATACCCTTGTTCTCTTTCGCCACAAAAATACAACTTTTTTTCGCCACATCCTCATCCTTCCTCCACGCCAACCCATAAAAAAGAGCGGAATCGTCACCGATTCCGCCCCATTTCTCACAGCTCGAAGACTGTCGTCCTCTTCGCCACGAATTAACCGTTGTATTTCTTCATAACCGAGATGAGGTCGAGAACCTTGTTCGAGTAACCCCACTCGTTGTCATACCAAGAAACAATCTTAACAAAGGTGTCGGTCAAAGCGATACCTGCCTTCTTGTCGAAGATAGAGGTGCGGGGGTCGCCCAAGAAGTCCGAAGATACAACATCCTCCTCGGTGTAACCCAGAATACCCTTCAACTCACCCTCCGAAGCAGCCTTCATGGCAGCGCAAATCTCTTCGTAAGAAGCGGGCTTAGCCAGATTAACGGTCAGGTCTACAACCGAAACGTCCAGAGTGGGAACGCGCATTGCCATACCGGTCAGCTTGCCGTTCAACTCGGGAATAACCTTACCTACGGCCTTAGCGGCACCGGTAGACGAGGGAATGATGTTGCCCGAAGCGGCACGGCCACCTCTCCAATCCTTCATCGAAGGACCGTCTACGGTCTTCTGAGTAGCGGTTGCAGAGTGAACGGTGGTCATCAAACCGTCGGTGATACCGAACTTGTCGTTCAAAACCTTAGCGATGGGAGCCAAGCAGTTAGTGGTGCAAGATGCGTTCGAAACGAACTGCTGACCTGCATAAGTGTCGGTGTTCACACCGCAAACGAACATCGGGGTGTCGTCCTTCGAAGGAGCCGACATAACCACATATTTAGCACCAGCCTCGATGTGAGCCTGAGCTTTCTCTTTGGTCAGGAACAGACCGGTAGACTCAACTACGTACTCTGCCTCAACCTCGTTCCATTTCAAATCGGCCGGATTTCTCTCGGCGGTCACGCGGATTTTCTGACCATTAACAATCAACTGATTGCACTCGGTGCAATAGTCGATGGTGCCGTCGAACTGACCGTGCATCGTGTCGTATTTCAACATGTAAGCCAGATAGTCCACCGGGCAGAGGTCGTTAATACCTACAATTTCATACTTGTCGGCCTGAGTGCAAGCAGCACGGAATACCATACGTCCGATACGACCGAAACCGTTGATACCAATTTTAATTTTTGCCATAACTAATTGATGTTAATATGATTTAATATTAGGTCTTTCTCTTCCAACCGCAAAAATATACATTTTTACGTTTATAATCAAATTAATATATTAAATTTTTTTACTAAGCGTCATTTCGCGCCTCCGCACGTCTCGACCGTTCGCACAATACCCTCTCTCTCAACCCACAAAAAAGAGTGTGATTCCCGCCGCCGCAAGCACCATGCCCGCCACCTGACGTGCCCCCATCTTCTCGCCGAAGAGCATCACTCCCGCCAGCGTGGCCACCAGCACCACCCCCACATTATAAATCGGGAAGAAGACCACCGCCGGCAACGACACAAGCGCATACAGCACCAGATATGTGGAAAAGAAATTGGACACTCCCAAAATCATACCACCCACAATCTCCCCCACCCCGAATTTTTGTTTATTGTCACTCCTGTGGGGAGCCCGGACACTTATCACGCAGCCCATGTGGGGAGCCCGGGCATTTGTCACGCAGCCCATGCGAGGGTCTCGGGCATTTGTCACGCAGCCCATGTGGGAGGCTTTGACACTTGTCACGCATTCCATGTGGGAGGCCCGGGCACTTGTCGCGCTCCCCATGCGGGAAACCCGAACATCTGTCGCATCCCCCTCGGCCGAACTCTGCATGGCGCGCTCCTCGCCCGAAACAAAATCGGCAGCGACACAACCCTCCTCGACCTCCCGACCATCTCGCCTCGCCCTGCCGCGAAACCATCTCACCGCACTAACCCCAACACCCACCATCATGGCACACACGAATATCGCCGAGGTGAGTGCCGCAAATTGGCTCTGCACATAGTCGGCATCCGAATACCGCTCCTCTATTCCGCTCTGCACATACTTCAAAATAAAGTGACACACACCCATCAACACAAACACCGACAGCGGCAACAGCCATCCCGCCGCTCCGCCGCGTCGTCCGCTCTCCGTGCCTCCGCCCCATATAATCAGTGCCAGAGCCACCAATATGACCGTCATGGCCGGCCAGTCGGGACGCTCCGCACCTCCGAAGAGCAGTGCGCTGAGCAACACCGGAATAATCAGCGACAGACGCGAACTGAAACCCGTCACCGCCACTCCGGCCGTCACCGTAGATAACGACATCGCCATATAAGAGGCTATGAACATCACTCCTCCCACAACGGCCCACGGCAACCACTCCTGCACCAGCGGATTGACCGGCTCGCCACCTCTCACATTGAGCAACATGCCCAACATGAAGGCCGTAAAGTAGTTCACCGTAACGGCCGACATTGCATCCACTCCCTTGCGGGAGAAGAGCTTGAATAGTATCACCGACATGGAGCCGCACAAGACGGCAATCAAAGTATATATCATTTCCGTTCTTCGTTTTTCAAACCGTCACACCCTGTCCCCCATCGCGACTCGACGCCCCCTTCCGCCGAAGGGATTACGCCGCCCGACCCGCTCTCTCGCCATCAGGGCCCTACCTGTCGCCACGCACATCCTCGGGCGACACATCCTCGAAATCCACATAATCGCCCACCTTTTCGTTCACCTTCTTGCGACGTTGCGGAGAGGTTACCGTAATCTTCACCTCACCTTCGTGCCCCGTCCCCGACGGTCTTCTCGCCGAGCCGGCCGACGAGCCGCGACCGCTTCCGGTGCGATTGGTCCAGAAGAAAGTGCGGGCACCGCTTTCGCCGCGCTCCACCCTCTTGCGCAGACGCGCCACATAGATGCGGAACGCCACCACTCCTCCGACCACCAGCAACAGCAACACTCCGATAATCACAAACACCAGATTGAACACATCGGCAAGGCTGACAACTCCGAAGAGCATCAGCACCAACAATATGATAAGCAGATAATATCCCAACCCTCTTTGCATAAGACTCTTTCAAAAAAAACAACATAATAGGCCACATCCCACATCCCACATCCCACATCCCACATCCCACATCCCACATCCCACGCCTCCGCCCCGACTCTCTCCGAGCCATCGGCCCCTCTTCTCTCTCGCCATCAGAGCCGCCTCTCCGCCCCTCCTTCCCATATCCTGTCGCCTCCGACCGCCATCGCCCCTCTCGCCACGTCATAGGACATCGGTTTGCAATGCGGGTCTGCGTTGCCGTATTTGCAAATATAGCGAGTTTTTTCCAAACGCCACATTAAATAAATGTTATCAAAGAGGTTTGGTTGCAAATTTGCATCCATTGCCATTGAAAAGACCAATTTTTGTTTAACAACCGATTAACACTCTCTGAGAGTCATGAAACATCTGTTTACCCTGCTGGCGGCTGCGGCCTGCATAGCATTCGTCGTCCTGACGGCCGGACGACTCACCTCCAACGACAAGGCCGTTAAAAATCCCAACGGGCAGGCTCCGCAGGAGCAACAGGCCGACAAAGACACACGCGACGCCCGACAAAAGGCCCGCATAGAACGACGACGCGCACGTCAGGCCGAGTATGAACAATACATAGATTCCATCGTCCTCGCCCACACGTTCCGATTCATGCCCACCTCGTTTCAGGTGGAGCCTGCCGGCAACATGCACCCCATCACCAATCCCAACTTCGAGCTGAGCATCTATCGCGACTATGCCGACATCAACCTGCCCTATCTGCGCGGAATGATGCCGCCCTATCAGCTGGTGGTGATAAACAATGTGGTGAACTCGCTCAACGGCTACACCGCGGTGCAGACCGAGCAAGGGTGGACCATAACCTTCACCTCGTGGCTTTACAGCGCCAACAACTACATGTTCACGCTGCACATCTACAAAACCACCGGCAGCGCCCAGCTCTCCATAGCCTCCACCTACTACTCCACCGTCTCCTATTGGGGCTCCATCGTGGGCGTCTATTGACGGTCGGCAAAAAGAAGTTAGGCGCACCGGTGAACCGGTGCGCCTAACTTGTCGTATCTCCACTCCTGCGGTTCACTCGGCCAACAGTTCGTCCACACGTTCCACAATCATCTCGGGGTCGATACCCTTCATGCAGCCAAAGTCGCCGAACATGCAGTGGTCCGTACCCCTCACCGAACAAGGACGGCAGGCCATGTCGAGTTGCACCATCGTGCGCTCCGTCTGTCCCATACCCGCATATCCGGCATAGGGATGCGTCGCCCCCCACACCGACACCGTCTTCACACCCAACATGGCGGCAAGGTGCATGGGAGCCGAATCCATGGTCACCATCACATCCATGTGCGACATCATGTTCAACTCCTGACGCACATCGTAGCGGTCCACCACCGAGACGACATTGCCATGTCGTTGCTCCATAGCCTCGCCGAACTGCCTCTCATACTCGCCCTGACCGAACAGCACCACCCGCTCGCCGCGCTCACACAGAAACTCAATCAGTCGGTCGGTCTGTCGCAGGGGATAGGTCTTTCCGTTGGTGGCGGCAAAGGGAGCCACCCCAATCCAACGTCCCTGCTTGGCGGCAATCAGCTCCGCCACCCTTTCATCCATAGGGCAATCGACACGGTCGGGCAACAACGGTGTGATGTTCACCCCCAACTCGGAGAGCACATCAAGATAGCGTTGCAGGGTGCTCTTCTGCTGCACGAAGACCTTGCGGTATTTTCTGGTGAGCAGTTTCTTGCCCTCGCGGCCGCTCTCAACCCTCACCGTTTTGCACTGCCACGGCATAAGCAGTTTGCAGAGCAGGCGCGAATAGAACGTGTCCGCAAAATCAATCAGGGCATCCACCTCGCCGGCAAGAAACGTTCCGCGCAGACGAAACACTCCTCGCAGACCGTCATTAAATTCCCCCTCGCCCGAGGGCAGGCAGGTTTGGACTCCCGAATAGTCGAAGAGATAGAACCACTTGGAGGGAACGACGACGGTGACATCCACGTCGGGATTGGCCTTGCAAAAGCCCGTTATCACAGGCACGGCAATGGCTACGGCGCTCATGGAGTCGGGGCACAGAAAGGCCACTTCGTTCATCAATACTCGTTTTCCCATATTAATTCTCTCTCTTTTAGGCGGCACGACGCCTCTCATAACGTCGTAACTCCGCATTGGCATAACGCAAAGGTACTCATTTTATTCTCTTTCTCGTCGATTCCGATTCGTTTTTTTGTTTCCCTCCCTTGCGCGAGGGCTGCGACCGCTCCTTAAAAGAGGGCGGAAGTGTCACCGAGGGCGCAATTTAGTCGTGTCGAGACACAAGATGGGGTATTATATATGGAGGGTTGAGAAAAAAATCGTATATTTGTGGAATCGATATGCAATCCGTCCGGATACGGGCAAAAAACCGACGGCGGGGCGCATCGACCATTACACACAAGACCACAACATAGGAAACATCGCAGCGAAGAATGATGTCACACACCATGAAAAAACTCTTCACCCTCGGCGCTCTGCTCGTGTCACTGACGACCGCGGCACAGACCGACATGGACCGAAGACGCTACATAGAACAGTTTGCCACGTTGGCCATGAACCAGCAACAAGAGTATGGCATACCGGCCAGCATAACCCTCGCGCAAGGCATTCTCGAATCGTCGAGCGGCAAGAGCCGTCTGGCGGTGGAGGCCAACAACCACTTCGGCATAAAGTGTAAGGAGGAGTGGACGGGCAACAAGATTTATCACGACGACGACGAGTTGCAGGAGTGTTTCCGCTCCTACTCTTCGGCCGAAGAGTCCTACATCGACCACTCCATCTTCCTCACCACCCGCAGCCGCTATGCAAAACTCTTCTCGCTCGATGTGACCGACTACAAGGGCTGGGCACACGGATTGAAGGAGGCCGGCTACGCCACCAATCCCGCCTATGCACAGTCGCTGATAAAGATAATAGAGGACTACAATCTCTACGACTTCGACACCGCACAACCCTTCGAAAAGGCGGAACCGCTCCACAAACCGCGTCGCGAACGTACGGCCGAGGAGCTTGCGGCAGTGGGGCGCATCTCGTTCAATGCCGATGCCATAAAGGCCGGCTCGCCGAAGAATCCCTCCATACCCTCGACAATGGGAATCGACATCGACAACCACACCGTGGCACTCTTTTCGGTGGGCGATTATGCTCTGCGCAGCAACAACGGTTGTCGCTATGTGGTGGCACAGGAAGGCGACAGCGTCGAGAAGTTGGCGGCCCTGTTCAGAATTTCGCCCAAGAGACTCAGAAAGAACAACGACATGGCGCCGAGAGGAGCCGTGAAGGGTGGCGACATCGTCTATCTCGACCGCAAAAAAAGTTCCTACGGCAAAGACGCCGTACACATAGCCGCCGAAGGAGAGAGCATGTGGCACGTGTCGCAATACTATGCCGTAAGGCTCGACAAACTCTCGCAACTCAACAAAGAGCGTTCGGGAGAGTTGAAGGCGGACGAACGAATCATATTAAGTCAAACCAATTAAAAAACCTCATACCGCAAACATGAATCCCAACAGCGAATTCAGGTCGAAAATACTCGGCACCCTGCAACACAAGGCAAGCATAAAACAACACGTCTATGACAATACGGTGGCCGTATTCGGGCTGCTCAAAGAGTCGTTGCACGAGTTGCTGACCGAGCTCGACGAAACACTCGAAGAGAAGATTGACAAAAACATCCGCATAGAGTACCGCGACAAAGGCAAGTTTGAGGCCCACGCCTACATTGCCGAGGACGTGCTGGTCTTTGCGCTCGACAGCGACATCTATCAGTTCCACCGCGAACATAAGGTGTGGCAGAATCCCTATGTGGCCGAGGAGCGCGACAACTCCTATTGCGGCATCATAAACATCTACAACTTTCTGGCCGATTCGTTCCACTACAAACGCGGCGAGGACGAGGGCTATCTGATAGGTCGCATCTTCGTAAACAGAAACATGCACTACTTTGTGGAGGGCAAACGCCAGATGTCGCAGCGTGTGGAGAAGTTCGGTTCGGCCATAATCGACCGCAAAATCATCACCGACATCATTGAGACGGCCATAGATTACGCTCTCAACTTCGACCTGCTCGTCCCCCCCTACGACTTCATCAAGAAGGCTCAGGCCGAGCAGTTCAACACCCGATTCGAGAGTGTGAAATTGAAGACCGGCAAACGTCTCGGCTACGACTTCTTCACCGACGACATTTAACCGTCCGGCGCATGGTCTGCGGTTCCTCAACCGAAGTCGGAGAAGGGACGATAAAAAAATGTGCGGAGTCTGCTCTTTTGCATGACTCCGCACATTATTTTTTGCCGGCACAGCTCCTCCTTCTCTCCTCCTTATTTCCTCCTTCACTCCCCCCCCCCTGCTCCGATGTTCCGCAACTGACAACCTCACACCCGCCTTCGGACGTAAC
>JAZODY010000304.1:0-27734 GCA_045597245.1 Tidjanibacter sp. | reverse complement strand
TGATGATTATCTTCGCCGTCATATTGGGCTACTACATTCTGGCCACCATGTTGCCGGTGGATAAGATAATCGGTAAGGTGTATCCCCTTTTCGGTGTGCTTCTGTTGGTCATGGCGTTGGGATTGCTCTACGTTATATTCACATCTTATCTACCCGTGATTCCCGAATTTACGGGGTTTGACAACATGAAGGACAACGCCGAAAACTTTCCTGTCATACCCATGTTGTTCACCACCATTGCCTGCGGTGCAATCTCTGGATTTCATGCCACCCAGTCGCCGTTGATGGCGCGTTGCATGACCAACGAGAACCAGAGCCGCGGCATATTCTACGGAGCCATGATTTCGGAGAGCATCATTGCGCTCATCTGGGCCGCCATCGGCATGGTGTTCTGGGGAGGAGTAGAGGGACTTAACGGTGCCATAGCAAGCTATAACGGCAATGCCGCTCTCATGATTAACGAGATTGCCACCGAGACACTCGGTGTGGGATTCTCCTATCTGGTGGTCTTCGGCATAGTGGCCTGTGCCATCACTTCGGGCGATACCGCATTTCGCAGTGCGCGACTCATTCTGGCCGACTTTCTGGGTATGGAGCAGAGGAGCATACGACGCAGGTTGTATCTCTGTCTGCCGTTGTTTATGTGTTCGTTGTGCATCACGTTCTTCCTGCCTTTCACCACCATTTGGAGTTATTTCGCGTGGGCCAACCAACTGTTGGCGGTCTTCACGCTCTGGATTATCACCATCTATCTCCGTCGTGCGGGTAGGTGTGTGTGGGTGGCGGCTCTGCCGGCAGTGTTCATGACCTATGTTTGTTCGAGCTATATATTTGTGTCGCCCCTGCTGTTGGGCATGGAGAACAGAACGCTGGCCTATGTGCTGGGCGGGGTGGTGACGGCGGCCCTGATTATCTTCATGTGCGGAAAGATGCGCAGGAAGGAGCCGGTGGCGCAATAGGGCTTGGTTGCCACGCCCGAGAGGGCGAAGGATGTTTTATAAATGCGGAGCGGTCTTGTGCGAGCTGCTCCGTTTTTTGCGACCGGGTACGAAACAAGGCCGCCGAAAAGAGTTCGGCGGCCTTGTGGTTTTTGTGGGAGGTGCAGGACGATTGAGGACTGTCGAGAGGGTAAAGCGGTTGAAGGGTTTGCGCAGCATTGCCCGCTCTCTTCTTTCCGGCCTTCGTTTTAGGTTTCGCATTTTCCAAACAAAAAACCGCCCTCGATATTATCAAGGGCGGTCGTTGAGCTGTTTCCGAGGCTTGAACTCGGGACCTCTTCCTTACCAAGGAAGTGCTCTACCACTGAGCTAAAACAGCCTGTTTCGTGCTAAAAGCACCGCAAAGATAAAGGGCTTTTTTTAATTATGCAACATTAGGCCCTCTTTTTTTTGAAACTTTTGTTCGTTTTCCCTCTTTGCGGTCGCTTTCCCGCGTCGGAAATCTATCGGCCAAGCGGAATTTTGTCGATACGACGCTGGTGACGTTCCCCCTCGAATCGGGTTGAGAAGAAGGTGTCGAGTATTTTCTGGGCCTCATCGTTGTCGATGAAACGTGCGGGCAGAGTGCAGATGTTGGCATTGTTGTGCAGGCGCGCCAGCTCGGCAATCTCGGGCAGCCAGCACAGAGCCGCCCTGATGCCCTGATGCTTGTTGAGCGTCATTATCATGCCGTTGGCACTGCCGCACAGAGCCACACCCACCTCAAATTCGCCCTTCTCCACCGCTTCGGCCAACGGATGGGCGAAGTCGGGATAGTCGCAACTCTCGGGCGAAGTGCAACCGAAATCATAAACGTCGTAACCTTTGCTCGACAACCAGCCCACCAGATACTCCTTCATCTCATAGCCGGCGTGGTCGGAGGCGATGCCTATCTTTTTCTCCATAATGTCTTCCTTTCTTTTGAATTGAATTGTGTCAAATTATTCGTAAAAGTAGTACATAAAATAAAAAAATGCAAAAAAATATCTTTGATGCAACATTGTTTAGTAAATTTGTATCATATAAATGTAACCAGAGTGAAACGGAGTGTCGAACAAATATTGGTCGGATGCAGAAAGGGCGATTCGGAGGCGCGCAGAGAGTTGTATGAATTGCTCGCACCCCGAATGTTCGGTGTAATCAGGCGCTACATCAAAGAGAGTGCCACGGCCGAGGATTTGTTGCACGACGGATTTGTGACGCTCTACACCAAGATTGGCGACTATCGTGGCGAGGGGGCTTTTGAGGCGTGGTGTCGCAAGATATTCGTCAATACGGCGCTGGGACATTTGCGCAAGAACTCAATGGTGCTCACCGAGGACTATTCCGACATGCCTCGCGGAGCGGCACAGGTGAAGGACGATGTGGTTGAGCGTATGTCGGCCGAGGATATAATGGCCTGCATCGCCCGTCTGCCGTCGGGATACGGCACGATTCTCAACCTCTATGCGGTGGAGGGCTATTCGCATGCCGAGATTGCGGAGATGCTCAACATCAGCGAGAACACTTCGCGTTCGCAGTATTCGCGCGCGAGGGCACGATTGTCGGAGATGATGAACGATTATTTTGATGATGATGAACAGAGATAGACGCGACGAGTTTGAATCATTGCTCCAAGACAAATTGGGCATCTACCGCGAGGAACCGCCTCTGGGTATCTACACCCGTGTGGAGAGTTCGTTGGCGGCTGGCAGCCTCGTTGCGCAGGAGAAGCGCGGCGGGCGTCGATTGTGGCTCTATGCCTTGTCGGCTGCGGCTGTGGTGGCGGTGATGGTCACCTCGTCGATTCTCTTTTGGACGGACGGGGAGGTTGCCCAGCCCACGTTGAGCGACTATGTGGCCGAGGTCGATATGAATGGCTTTGCGGCCGAAAGAAGATACCCGATACGCGCGAATGCGACTCCCGAGGAAGAGCTTGTGTCGGGAAGAATGAAGGCTCTGTTGCAGGATACCGCCAACGTGGTGGTGAAGCACAGGTTGCTCCACGATGAGAGTGTGCCTCTCTCAAACATGCTGGCCGTTAATGTCGATATGCCTAAGGACGACGTGGCCGAGGAGGTGCGCAGTGCCATGACGGAGAACCCTACCTATCGTCGTGCGGCGGAGAAGGCACGTAAGATGAGGGAAAAGGAGATTGAGCAGTATTGGCGCGATGTGTTCAGAGAGAGCGACGAGGAGGATTTCTATGGAACCGAGCGCCGTCGTGGTATGACCACCTCGCTCTTTGCAGGCAACTTCGGTGCGGTGAATGGCGATTTCAATGCCAGCGGTGTGAATACGATTGCCTCAAACGGAATGAATGTGCCGGAGTCGAGCGGTGGCGACCGATATATGCGACCGGCGGCCAACGTGCCCAAGTTGCAACACAAGATGCCGGTGAGTTTCGGAGTCAATCTGGCCATACCGTTGGGAGAGCGATTGTCGTTGGTTACGGGAGTCAATTACAGCTATCTCTTCTCCAAATCGTCGTTGGAGCAGTTTGCCGACTATGAGTACACGCGCAAGTTGCATTATCTGGGTGTGCCGCTGGGTGTGTCGTATGATGTGTGGCGCAACAATCGTCTGAGCATCTATGTCTATGGTGGAGGAATGGTGGAGCGTGCCCTCTATGGCAAGGAACAGAAAAAGTTGGACGGCGAGGTGTTTGATACCGAACGTCTTTCGATAAAGGGATTCCAATCGTCGGTGAATGCGTCGGTGGGAACCATGTATAGATTCTCGCCCTCTATGGGGTTGTATTTCGAGCCGGGAGTGTCGTACTATTTTGAGAACTTGAAGCAGCCGGCCAATTACAGGACCGAGAATCCTACCAACGTTTCGTTAAGGTTGGGAGTGAAATTTTCGCTCGACTAAAAAATTTTTTTCACATTCCGTGCAACGTTTTGCCCTCCCTTCTCATCTTTAATATAGAAAGCGGTCACAAACCGGGCGCAGACCGTCGGAGATAATGGGGAGAGGGAGATAATGGGGCGAAAGTGAAAGCGGGAGTGAGAGAGTGAGAGTGAGAGTGAGAGTGAGAGTGAGAGTGAGAGTGAGAGTGAGAGTGAGAGTGAGAGTGAGAGGTTGCGGCCCTTAGAGTTTGGAGAGCTGATGATTAATGAGAATTTTTTTAATGCTACTTTTGCATATTTAGGAGTAAGTTTCATGTGGGCGTCGGGGCTGTTTCGTTTACGGAATGCCCCCGACGTTTTTTAAAAGAGCATGACAAAGATGCCAAGTCCATGAATTTTTATTATTTTTGGCCCGCAAACAATATTTTAAGCAAATAGACGTATTGATTTAAAAACCTAATTAAAGAATAAATATATGAAAAAATCTGCATTGTTTGTTGTTGCATTGATGGCGCTGATGTTCGGACTTTCATCATGCGAGAAGGCAAATAACACCAATCTCACCTATGACAAGGTGTCGTGGGGTATTCTCAGTTATGTTAATGGAAATTATCTGGTTTGGTCCGATGCGGGCGAGAATTTCTATGTCACCAATGTCGATGAGTTTGAATCATCCGTCTTCCCCGGACGCAAGAACGACCGAGTATTGATTGGCTACAACGAGGTGGGAAGCATCGACCCTGCGAAGTCTTATTATATGCCTTCCGCCACATCCAATAAGAATATCGAGGTGGTTATTTTCCTTCCCTTTGTCACTTCCGACAAAAACGGCATAAAGACCTTTACGCATATGACCGAGGAGGAACTGACGGCGATGGGCGACGACCCATTGACCGTAAAGGCCGTTTCGTTCGGCAACGGACATATCAACATCGAGTTTACGGTCTCCTACAATCCCGTCAGCGAGGATGCCACCAAACATAAACTCACTATGATTTATGACGACGACTATGATGGTGAGGCTCCTGATGGCAAATGGCATTTCTGGCTGATGCACAATGCTTTCACCGATTTGAACGGTCCCGAGGAGATGTATACGTTCAGCACATTCAACCTCTTTGAGATTCTGCCTGAGGGAACAACCGAGGCCGACATAGTGTTGCATTGGTATGACTACCATTCCGACACCAACAGAAGTGTCGTGGAGTGGGACAGAGAGTATAAGTTCTCGTTGTAGCGACATCGTTGGCGCGAGTTGGCGAGAGCGAACTGCCGAGCGATGACCCGAGAGGGTTCGGAATTTCCCGACATCCGGCATGTCGCGCCAAATAGACAAATAAACCATAAAAAAACGACCCGATAAAAATACATAGTAAAAAAAGCGTACAGCCCGAACTTGTTTCGGGCTGTACGCTTTTTTGGGTCGGGAGTGCGGAATGCTACTCCGTTATCGTTATCTGGTCGCTGCCGCTTTCCAGTCCGTCACACGATACGGTCAGTTTTATGTTGCCCTGCGAGGCGGTGGCTCTCACAATCGCAACCGCATTACCCAGCCATGTAGAGTGGGTGTCGGCCACATATTTCTCGTGATTCTGGTGGAAATCGTTGTCAAGACCTACGATGCTGCCTTCGCCTTCAATCGTGAATTTCAGATTGTAGGCACCCACCGGATAACGACGGCCCTGTTCATCCACGAGCGTCACGCGGAAATAGGCCACGTCGTCCCATGTGTTTTTCAGAGTCGGAGTCTCGGCCTCCACAACAATTTTAACCGCCTTGTCGGCCGTTGTGAGCGAGTGCTCGGCCACAACCTTGCCGTCGCGACGACCCACTGCTTTCAGCTCACCCGGGATATTGTTCACCGCAAATTCGGCCGGAGTGAAGTTGTCGTGCCACGGCTCGCTGCCGAGAGATTTGCCGTTGTGGAAGAGCTCCACTTCGTCGCAGTTATGATAAATCTTCACGATGGATTGCTTGCCGAGTTCTTCCTCCGAGAAGGTCCAATCATCCACCATGAGTACGTCGCGGCCGCTGCCCGAGGCACGCGAGATGTGAACCATCGGCTCGGAGGTCCACCAACTCATGTGCTCCCAACCGAGAGGCTTGATGTAACCGTTGCGGGTGAACAAACCTGCCTTCGACGAGATGTTGGGCCAATAGGCCTCGCCCAGATAGTCCCATCCCGTCCAAAGGAAGATGCCCGAAAGGAACGGATATTTTATCACATATTCCCATGCGTCGGGGGTCTGATGACTCTCCGAGCCGAGGATTATACGGCTGGGGTTCTGCTGATGGGCGCGGATGAGTTCCATGTCGCGATAGTTGTGTGCCACGAGGTCGCCGAGGTCTTGGAACCCGTTCTCGTAGGAGCCCCAGTGGTTGGGGTTTACGGCCGCCATGATTACGGGAGTGCCCGGAGCCAACTTGTGGCTTATGTCGCGCAAGGTCTTGTAGATTTCGAAACTTCTGGGTTTGCTGTAATCCTCGTGCATCTCGTTACCTATGCTGTAAATGAATACGCTGGGATGATTGCGGGCCCTGAGCACCATGTCGGTCATGTCGCGCTCGCTCCACTCCGTGAAGGCTCTCGAATAGTCATATTTGTTTTTGCTCACCTCCCACACATCGAAGGCCTCGCTCATCACCAGCAGACCCAACTTGTCGCACAGGTCGAGGAAAGGTTCATCCATGGGGTTGTGGGCCGTACGAACGGCATTCACGCCGAGGGCTTTGGCCTGTTTCAGTCTGCGCTCCCAGATGGAGGCGGGCACTGCCGCACCCACTGCGCCGCCCTCATGGTGCATACACACTCCGGCGATGTCCACATTGCGACCGTTGAGCCAGAATCCGTTCTCGGCCTTCCACTCGGTCTTGCGGATACCCACGTTGTTGCTGTGAGAATCGCTGACGGTCTTCTTGCCGGTTATGAGTTCCACGTTTGCAACATAGAGTTCGGGCGAATCTATGTCCCAAAGGATTATGTCGTCCACCTCTATGTTCTGGGTGTGGGTGCTCTTGCTACCGGCTTTCAGGTCTACGGGCTGCGAAGCGGTCAGTTTGCGGCCGTCGGGCGAGGTGAGAGTCACGACAATCTTTGCCGCAACGTCGCTCTCGGTGTCGTTGCAGACGGTGCTCTCAATCTTCACCGTGGCCTTCTTGTCGTCGAGGTCAATCTCGGGCACCGAGATGTAGACGCCGAAGTTGTCGAAACGGACGGCGTTGTCCACAAGCAGATAGACATGGCGATAGATTCCTGCACCCGAATACCAACGCGAAGCGGGCTGGTTGCTGGTGTCGGTCTTTACGGCAATCACGTTGTCGCCTCCATAGTTCAACTTGTCGGAGATGTCGTAGGTGATGCCGGTGTAGCCGTAGGGATGCAAACCCAGATATTGGCCGTTCACCCACACCTCCGAATTCTCCATCACGCCCTCGAAGTCGAGCTGAATCTTTTTGCCTTTCATCGCTTTGGGAATCGAGAGGTGTTTTCTGTACCATGCAACACCCGAGGGCATGTAGCCGCCACCCTTGCCGGTGGGGTTCTTGTCGCTGTATTCGCCCTCGATGCTCCAATCGTGGGGCAGGTTGAGGCTGCGCCACGAGCTGTCGTCGAGTGATACGGACTCTCCTGCCGTGATGTCACTCAGATGGAACAGCCACTCGTTGTCGATGCGTTGGCTGTTGCCGAGTGTCTTTTTCGGTGCGGCTTGTGAGGCCGTGCAGACGGTCACCAACAGCAGGGCGGTGAGCGCCATCCGAATCGGATTAAGTGAATTTTTCATGTTCAATAGTTTTTTATGGTGTATATTGAAAAAATAATTCTCCACTCTTCTCTTCGTGAGAGAGCATTCAAACGTAAAGTTAAGACTTTTTTCCGAAAAAAAACAGACGTTCCGCCCCCATGAAAGGAGTAAATATTTCGTTGTGTCATAAAATTGCATGAGTGGCGACATTAATTGCCCGCAGGGGTTGGTGATGTAATAATTTATGCTTATATTTGCGTAATGTGTTGTCGTATGTGCGGTCGTTTTCAGAGCGGCGGGCATGAAGCGACGATGCACGATGAAGAGAGAAACAAACCGAATTAACCGAAATATTTTAATCTAAAATTAACTGATAATGCTTACTAAACACTTTATCGCAATCGACCTCGGTGCAACCAGCGGTCGTACAATTTTGGGCTCGTTCATAAACGGCAAACTCCAAATGGAGGAGCTTACGCGTTTCCCCAACATGATGATTCAGATGAACGGCCATTTCTATTGGAACATTTTTTCGCTCTATGAGCATATCATCGCCGGCTTGAAGGCTGCGGCCGAGAAACAGGTGCCCATCACCTCGATTGGTATCGATACTTGGGGCGTGGATTTTGCTTTCGTTGGAAAGGACGGTTCGTTGCTCGGTATGCCTTATGCGTATCGCGACCCCCACACCACCGGTGCTCCCGAGGAGTATTTCGCCAATGTGATGTCGCGTAACGAGGTCTATGCAAAGACCGGTATTCAGGTGATGAATTTCAACAGCATCTACCAGCTCTACACCATGAAGCGTGACGGCAGTTCGCAGCTTGCGGCAGCCGACAAACTGCTCTTCATGCCCGATGCACTCTCTTATATGCTTACGGGTAATATGGTTACCGAGTACACCATCGCCTCCACCTCTCAGCTGCTCAATCCCCACACCAAAGAGATTGACGACGAGTTGTTGAACGGTATGGGCCTCAATTCAGATTTGTTCTGCAAGATGGTTATGCCGGGCTATGTGATTGGTACGCTGACCGATTCGATAGCCAACGAGACGGGTGTGGGTAAGATTCCGGTTGTGGCTGTTGCCGGTCACGACACCGCATCGGCCGTTGCTGCCGTTCCGGCTGCAAACGAGAAGTTCGCTTATCTGAGCAGCGGAACATGGTCGCTGATGGGTATAGAGGTTAAGGACCCCATCATCTCGGAGAAGACCGCCGAGCTGAACATCACCAATGAGGGCGGTATCGAGGGAACGTCGCGTTTCTTGAAGAATATCACCGGCATGTGGCTCTTGGAGCAGTGCTTGAAGGAGTGGAAACAGCAGGGTGTGGAGTACACCTATCCGCGTCTGGTTGCAATGGCCGACGAGTCGCCCAAGTTCAAACGCTTTATCGACCCCGACGACCCGTCGTTCACCAATCCGGAGAGCATGATTAATGCCATCGACTATTACTGCGTGCGTACGGGACAGACTCCGCCGAAGGAGCACTCGGAGTATGTTCGTTGCATCTTCGAGAGTCTGGCTCTTAAATATAAATATGTATTGCAGATGTTCAACGAATTGGCTCCGTTTGAGATTGAGAAACTGCACATCATAGGCGGCGGCTCGAAGAACAATCTGCTCAACCAGTTCACTGCCAACAGTGTGGGTATTCCCGTTGTGGCTGGTCCGTCGGAGGCAACGGCTATCGGTAACATCATGGTGCAGGCCCGCGCGGCAGGAATGGTGGATACGTTGCAGCAGATGCGCAACATGATTGCCGAGGCTGTGGAGACGGTTGTGTTCATGCCTCAGAGCCAGAGCGGCTGGATGACTGCTTATGACAAATTTGTGAAAATCATCAATCAATAAAAAACAATTAACTGATATATTAATTACTTAATTTGAAATTGAACTATGAAACAGGAGAATGTAATTAAAGCTTATGAGGTAGCAAAGGAGCGTTACGCCGAGTTCGGTATCGATACCGATGCAGCGGTTGCAGCGTTGGAGAAGGTGTCGTTGTCGTTGCATTGCTGGCAGACCGACGATGTGTCCGGTTTTGAGAATCCCGAGGGCGAGTTGTCGGGCGGTATTCAGGCCACCGGTAACTATCCGGGCAAGGCAAGAAACATCGACGAGGTGAGAGCCGACATCGAGAAGGTTAATACCCTCGTGGCAGGTAACCACCGTCTGAGCCTCCACGCTATCTATGGCGACTTCGGCAGCGAGAAGGTTGATCGCGACCAGATTGAGCCGAAACATTTCCAGAGCTGGATTGATTGGGCTAAGGCCAACAACATGAAACTCGACTTCAACTCTACCAGCTTCTCGCACCCCAAGAGCGGCGATTTGACGCTGGCTAATCCCGATAAGGCCATCCGCGACTTCTGGATTGAGCACACCATTCGCAGCCGTAAGATTGCCGAGGAGATGGCAAAACAGTTGGGCGACAAGGCTTGCCACAACCTGTGGGTACACGACGGTTCGAAAGATTTGACGGTTAATCGTTATGAGTATCGTTCGCTGTTGAAGGATTCGTGCGACAAGATTTTCGACGTTAAATGCCCCAATGTGAAGGACGCTGTCGAGTGCAAACTCTTCGGTACCGGTTTGGAGAGCTTCACGGTAGGTTCGTTGGAGTTCTGGTTGGGTTATGCCGTTAAGAACAACATCATGGCAACTTTGGATATGGGTCACTTCCACCCGACCGAGGTTACTTATGACAAGATTTCGTCGCTGTTGCTCTTCACTCCCGAGATTATGTTGCACGTATCGCGTCCGGTTCGTTGGGACAGCGACCACGTTGTTATCCTCAATGACGATTTGATGATGTTGGCTCAGGAGCTCGTTTGGGCAAATGCTATGGACAGAGTGAACATCGGTTTGGACTACTTCGACGCATCTATCAACCGTCTGGGTGCATACGTTATCGGTATCCGCGCCACTCAGAAGGCCTTCTTGCAGGCATTCCTGAGCCCGCTGAAACAGCTCCGCGAGTTTGAGGCTGCCGGTCAGGGCTTCGAGAGATTGGCTTACTTGGAGGAGGCAAAGGGTCTGCCGTGGAACGATGTGTTCAACTATTTCTGCTTGAAGAACAATGTTCCCGTTGCCGAGGAGTATATCAAGGATATCGAGCAGTATGAGAAGGATGTAACCTCTAAAAGATAGTTTGAATCATGACAGGTGTCATTATTTTAGGTCTGTTGATAATCACCATAGGCAGCTTCGGTCAGTCGAGTTCCTATGTGCCCATCAACAAGATTAAGCAGTGGAGCTGGGAGTGTTTCTGGCTCGTTCAGGGTATCTTTGCATATCTGCTCTTCCCGTTGTGCGGAGCCCTGCTGGGTACGCCCGAGGGAGTGGGGCTGTTTGAGTTCTATTCGAGCAACAAGGGAGCGTTGATTCCCTCGATTGTTTACGGTATCTTGTGGGGTGTGGGAGGCTTGACCTTCGGTTTGAGCATGCGTTATCTGGGAGTGGCACTCGGTCAGAGTATCGCTCTGGGTCTGTGCTCGGGTCTGGGTACGCTGATTCCCGCTCTGATGAAGGGTGATGATTTGTTCCATGGCGAGGGTCTTATTCTGCTCATCGGTGTGTGCATCACGCTGGCCGGTATCTGTGTTATCGGTTATGCCGGTTCGTTGCGCGCCAAGAATATGAGCGAGGAGGAGAAACGTGCCGCCATCAAGGACTTTGCTCTCACGAAGGGCTTGTTGATTGCCGTGTTGTGCGGTGTGATGAGTGCATGCTTCAATCTGGGATTGGAGGCAGGTGCCGAACTGAAACAGGCCGCTCTGGATGCCGGCGTGAAGACGCTGTTCGCCGAACTGCCGGTGACGTTGCTGGTAACTTTCGGTGGATTCATCACCAATGCCGCTTACTGCATCTGGCAGAATGTTAAGAACAAAACCGGCAAGGAGTATTTATCGGTGCCGAGCAATGTGTTGTTGAGCAACATTCTGTTCTGTGCGTTGGCAGGAATTCTTTGGTATTCGCAGTTCTTCGGATTGGCAATCGGTAAGAGCTTCTTGGAGGAGGCTTCGCCCGTGTTGTTTGCCTTCTCGTGGTGCATCCTGATGTCGCTGAACGTGTTGTTCTCGAATCTGTGGGGCATCATCCTCAAAGAGTGGAAGGGAAGTGGCAAGAAGACCATCGTCGTGCTTGTGGCCGGTCTGGTTATTCTGCTTATCTCCATCTTCTTCCCCACCGTTATGGGTAACTAAAATAGAGGTGAAATAAGTCAAGAAAATCGGGACAACCATGCGGTTGCCCCGATTTTTTTTGCGGGCGGGGTGGGGGATAACGCGCTTTGTCCGTCGAATGAGTTATGTCGATTGAGGAGAGGCGTGGGTTTGTTGTGATTTTTAACGAGTCGGGATTCCGGAATCTCCGCTAATACCCAAACTCTGAGGCCGACCTCTCGAACCCGGTCCTTCGAATCAGGCTCCTTGCCGCTCGACCTTTCGAATCAGAAATCCCCGACCTCTCTAACTTCGGAGTCCCGACTTCTCTAACCCCGCTCCTCGATTCGTTCCCTGAATCCTGTTCCTCAAATTCGGCCCCTCGACCCGACTTAGGAACATCGACTATCATCCCTCGACCTGCGGAGCCATATGTGGAAACGGGGCGCTCTGTTCGCAATTATCCGGTTGCAAACAAAAAACACCCCATAAAAAAGGCGACCTCCAACCGAGGTCGCCTTTTTTTACGTAATCAAAACATTCTCTCCATTAGAGGGCCTGCAACTCGGCAATGCGAGCTTTGGCAGCATCTGCATTGTCGCCAGCAACAACCTTCTGGTAGGTCTCGATAGCCTTTGCGTTGTTGTCCTTGCTGTCATAAGCGGCACCCAACAGATAGTAAACCGTCGATTTCAACTCTTCGGTTGCCTGAGCGGCAGCGGTGGCCTCGCCCCATGCGATAACGTTGTCCCACTCCTGAGCATTGGTGGCAGCCTGCAAACGCATCATCTGTGCGCTGCCGTCGTCGAGGTCGATGAACTGGTCAATCAGGGCATAAGCGTCGGCATTGTTACCTGCACCCACCAACTCCTGAGCCTTGATGGCAAGATAGTAACCGGCTTTCTCCTTTGCGGTGGCGGCAGCGGGCTGGAAACGGCTGTGAACGTCACCCAGAGCAACAACCTCTTTATAGACGCCCATACCTTTCTCCATGTCGCCCATCTCGCAGTAGCTCATGGCAAGATTCAGAGCGAGGTCGGTATCCTGCTTGTTGGCGGCATAACCCTGAGCAAAAATTTCAGCGGCCTTCGCATAGTCCTTGTTGTTGAACGAATCGGCGGCCATCATGGTGTAAACGCGTGAAATCATGGTCTTTGCGTTACGAGCTGCGCTCGATACGCCATAAAGTTCACCCATTTCGTTGGCCTTGTTGAGCGATTCGAGGGCTGCGGGGAAATCTCCCTTCTGAGCGGCAGCCAGACCTACCTGAAAATGACAGGTGGGCAGATATTTCTGAGCCTGCTGAACAACGTCGAGAGCCTCGGGAACATCGAGTCCCAACTCCACGGTCTTATCCAGAGCCACGATGGCACCTGCATAATCTTTGGCCTTAATCTTGGCGGCAGCATCGTTGTACTGAGTCTGAACATCTTGAAGGGTTGTCTGAGCCGACATGGTTGCAACGCAGAAAACGGCTGCCATCGAAGCCAATAAAATCTTTACTGTTTTCATCTTCATCTTTTGTTTTTACGTTATTAAAATTCAAATAGTATTCTCTCTTTTGCATCTTTCGGTCCGACCCGAGGGCCGCCGCAGGTTTCGTGTGTCACACCGCCTGCCGCCTAAGGTGCGGGCGATGTATTATCCACAAAATTATAAAAAATTATATAACAACAACCATCATTTGCGCATTTTTTGAAAAAAAGAGGTCATCAGGGCGGAGCATTCGCTCTCCAACACTCCTTTTTCTACAACGGTTTTGGGGTGCAGAATATTGCCTGCGACTCTCGAATAGCCCCTCTTGTCGTCGCCGGCGCCATATACCAATCTGCCAATTTGCGACCACATCAGTGCGCCGGCGCACATCACACACGGCTCAACGGTCACATATAGCGTACATTCGGTCAGATATTTGCCGCCCAATGTATTCATGGCGGCCGTCAGTGCCTGCATCTCGGCATGAGCCGTGGCATCGCCCAGCGTCTCCACCATGTTGCCGCCTCGACCCACAACTCTGCCGTTGCACACCACCACCGCACCGATGGGGACCTCGCCGCGTTCACCCGCCTCCTCGGCCTGAGCGAGCGCCATGCGCATATAGAGTTCGTCGTTGTTCATTGCCCGGTATATCATCAAAGTCGTGACCGCAAAGTTACGTAATTAATTTTGCAACCGCCCAATCAGGTCCTTAAAAAAACAATGTGGAGAAACGGGAGCCTTCCGGACATTCAAATGTCATTGTGTGACGTCCGAAATTCCATACTGCGCACAAAAATAACTGCATCGATAATCGAACGGAGGGTTCCGGTCTGCGCGGTCATACGGCTTAATATAAATAATAGGTGCTGTAATCGGCCGCCACTTTGCAAAAAAATAGGCGCAAGTGAGAAGATTTCAGCATAATTTTGTATTTTTGAAGTTCGAAACGTTGAATTTTTAAGACCGAATACACACAAGAACATGTACAGAAATCATACGTGCGGCGAATTACGCATCGCCGATGTTGGCAAAGAGGTCGTTCTGGCCGGATGGGTGCAGAAGGTGCGCAACCTCGGAGCCATGAGCTTCATCGACATCAGAGACCGCTACGGCATCACACAGATAGTGGCCGACGAAAACGCAAGCGACGAGGTGAAAAAGACCGCCGCTTCGCTCGGACGCGAATATGTGATTCAGGTGAAAGGCACCGTGAGAGAGCGCTCTGCAAAGAACAGCAAGATTGCTACGGGCGACATAGAGATTTGTGCCGACACTCTCGTCGTGCTCAATGCCGCAGTCACTCCTCCCTTCACCATTGAAGACAACAGCGACGGCGGCGACGACCTGCGCATGAAGTATCGCTATCTCGACCTGCGACGCAATCCTCTCAAAGAGGCACTCGTTCTGCGCCACAAGATGGCACACTGCATACGCACGTTCCTCGACAATGAGGGCTTCCTCGAAATAGAAACGCCTTACCTCATCAAATCCACACCCGAGGGTGCACGCGATTTCATTGTGCCTTCGCGCATGAATCCGGGCGAGTTCTATGCGTTGCCCCAGTCGCCCCAGCAGTTCAAACAGCTGCTCATGGTGGCCGGATATGATAAGTATTTCCAGATTGTGCGTTGTTTCCGCGACGAGGACCTCAGGGCCGACCGTCAGCCGGAGTTTACGCAGATTGACTGCGAGATGTCGTTTGTGGAGCAGCAGGATGTGATAGATGTCTTCGAGCGTTTGGCCAAGCATATGTTCAAGTCGTTGCTGGGAGTGGAGTTCACCGAGCCGTTCCGCCAGATGCCGTGGATTGAGGCTATGGAAAATTATGGCTCGGACAAACCCGACCTCCGTTTCGGCATGACCTTCCGGAATCTTACGGAGGCTTTGCAGGGCAACGGTTTCGCGGTGTTCGACTCGGCCGAGTATATTGGTGCAATAGTGGCTGAGGGCTGTGCAGGTTATTCGAGAAAACAGACCGACGAGCTGACCGAATTTGTGAAACGTCCGCAGGTGGGCGCAAAGGGGCTTGCTTGGATAAAATATGAGCAGGGAGGCAACATAAAGTCGTCGATTGACAAATTCTACACCCCCGACCAACTCAAAGCCGTTGCCGAGAAGGCCGGTGCGAAGGAGGGCGACCTCATTCTTGTCATCTCGGGCGAGAAGATGAAGAGCCTCTCGATACTCAACGAACTGCGTCTGGAAATGGGCAACCGTCTCGGCCTGCGTGACAAGAAGAAGTTCGCTCCGCTGTGGATTGTGGACTTTCCGCTCTTCGAGTGGGATGAGGAGACCCAGCGCTACTATGCGATGCACCATCCCTTCACCTCCCCCAAACCTGAGGATGTGGCACTCTTCGACACCGACCCGGGCAAGATGCGCGCCAATGCCTACGACTTTGTCGTGAACGGAGTGGAGATTGGCGGCGGCTCGATTCGTATTTTCGACAGCGAATTGCAGCGCAAGATGTTTGACACTCTCGGATTTACCCCCGAGGAGGCCGAGCATCAGTTCGGATTCCTGATGAACGCCTTCAAGTACGGCGCACCGCCTCACGGAGGTCTGGCATTCGGTTTCGACCGTTTCTGCTCGCTCTTCGGCGGCTCCGATTCAATCAGGGACTATATTGCTTTCCCGAAGAACAATGCCGGTCGCGACATGATGGCCGACTCGCCCTCGACGATTGCACAGCAGCAACTCGACGAGTTGGGCATCGACTTGAAACCGGTGGAGAAATAATCATTTTGTCCGAAACAAGAGGCGGTCCCGAGGCCGCGGATGTTAAGATAAGTCCCGCAACCTATTGTTGCGGGACTTTTTTGTGGTTCCGACCTGCGTGCGGCCGGCTTACATCGTCGGGCGAGAAGTGGCAGGATAGGGGAGTTGTAGGGGTGTATTCCTCCGAAAAAGGGGACGGGAAAGACAAAAACAGGGGGAAAATGAAAAAAAATAAAAAAAAGTGCCCGAAAAATTTGGAGAAAGAAAAATTCGCCTTATCTTTGCATCGCATTCGGGAGATAAACCGAGTGAGAGTTCAAAAACATTTTGGGAGTTTAGCTCAGTTGGTTTAGAGCATCTGCCTTACAAGCAGAGGGTCGGGGGTTCGACTCCCTCAACTCCCACAATCATCAAGCAGTCACAAATCTTTTTGACTGCTTTTTTTTGTCCCTTTCGGACGACACTCTCGGCTTCGATATGGCTCAGCGCGGAGTGGAAAAGATGTGCAAGCGGCTGAGCATATAATAAAACCATCCTGCGGCTCATTATACACAAGCCGCAGGATGGGAGGTCTTGCCACTGTCCGAATCAAACCCGAATGGTCAGGGACGAATCATAAATGCAATAAAGTAAAAGCTAAACTCAAAAACAGACACATGTTGCCAAACCATCATCTGTAATTATAAGAAATGTGAACTCTTTCCTTCCCCGTCTCCTTGTCTGTAACTATTGATACCGAGTTGATATTTATCTCCCCATTGATATACAACGAATACAACTCCGGAAAATTTACTCTTACCAGCCTCATCTTCTCACCATAATCGGAAATATAGTGGGTTGTGGTGCTGCAAGAGCACAGCATGAATCCCAATAGCAAAATACATAAAATCTTTTCATAAACTATCTCCTGCTCCCCGCAGTTCCTGTCGGGTATTTAGATTTGCAAAAAAGCGTGGAACTGACTATGCCACACTTTGAGTCGGAGGTCGTAGGAATAACCTTTTTTCAAAAAGTACGAACACAGCAGTCCACGCAATGCGCATGGAACCACCGTGCTTTCTCTCCGAAAAAGTCTTGAATTTCCTACGTTCCCGACTCAGAGTAAAGCACAACGCTTCTCTATAATTAATATTTTTCGGTCTCCACTTATCGGCTACCGCTAACAAAGATATGAATTTTAACCGATATTCATGTCACCTCTACGGATAAAAAAAGACGACCTGCGGTGTGCAAGTCGTCTTGGTGGAGAATATCGGGGTCGAACCGATGACCTCTTGCATGCCATGCAAGCGCTCTAGCCAACTGAGCTAATCCCCCATGATTGTGAGAACTCCCTCTCTCACGATGCAAAGGTAACAAATAGTTTTACTTTTCAACCAAGTTTTGGCTATTTTTTTTTGTGAATGTGCGTTTTTCTTCTCCAATCTCACTCCCGAGCGACGTCTGCCGGCCCTTGCAGCCCCCTTCTGGCATCTGCGGCATGATTGTTTCAAGCTCTTCCTGCGCTGGCCCTACAAACCTCGGATGCCGCTCCTGCCTGCTCCCTGCTCCCTGCTCCCTGCTCCCGAGGATACCGGCAAACTCCGTTTCGGCACACCATTATATTTCTGGCGACCGCACCCGCACTCTCGTCCTGCGGGCAACAAAAACTCATGCCGCCTCGCTCTTGTCGATAAACAAAAGTCTATTTCTGATTGAACAAGATTCCGCGTATATGACCGCCCGACTTCTTGCGACGCTCCACAAATTTCGCACCGTTCCTCTCGGCAATGCGCATATAGCCCGTTCTGTGCATCTCTTTCCACTTGTCGTGATTGTCGTCGTCGCTCTTCGTTTCGTCAAGCACAAACAGGGAACTGTCGCCGTCGTCCTCCACCGCGAGGGTTATCGAGGAACCTTCGGTCTCAATCCACAGACTCACCTTGCCGCCCGTACGCACATCCTCCATCGCATCGGCTATTGCCATGTTCATCATCACCTTCACCGAATGTTCGTCGCACCGAACCATGCAACTGCCCGTTGATTTGTAGTCGATATTGATGTTACGCAGTGCCGCCAGACCGAGCAGATTCGTGCGGCACTGCTTCATTATCTTGTCGGCATCGCACTCTTCGTATTCGGCCTTGCCTTCGTTTACGATTATCGCATGTACCGTATTGATGAATGCAATCTCGGCCGAGAGGGTGCAGGCACCGTGTGCACACTTGTCGAGGGTGGCTTTGAACTCGTCGCTCCCTCTGTTTTTGTTATTGACCAGCGCCATGATTGACGTCTGCACCTCGGTGCTGTTGTCGCTGATGCTTTGCGGTATGGCAAAGAACAACTTGTCGAGTTTGCGCAGGAGGGCTTTACGTCTGCGACTTCCCGCCACCGATAACACCACCACAGCTGCGGCAAGTATGGCCATACCCGTCACGCCCCCATAGAAGATTTCGCTGTTTACGGTCATTCCCGTTGCCGTCGTTATCGCATTACGTCTCTCCCTTTTGTTTTTGCGCTCCTCGTCCTGCTCCTGTTGGGCCGCATGGCGTTCCTCGGCGGCCGTTACGGCCTCGGCTACGGCCTTCTCGCGCTCTTCGTCGGCCAATTGCTGACGATAGATGGCCACCTTTTGCAGATAAGTTTAGGCATTGACTATGTCGCCCAGAGCCTCGTAATTCTCAATCTGTGCCTCGTTCACTCTGTTGCGCAATGCTGCATCGTCGGCCACGGCCTGCTCGGCGGCAGCCAACTGACGTATCGATGTGCCGGCATAGTTACGTATTCTGTTGGCTTTGCTTGACCGCAGCAGAGCCTCCACCATGCCGTTCATATTTCCGTTGCTTTGCGCATAACCTGCCGCCTTGTCGTAATATATGGCTTGCAGGCGCACATCTCCCTCTTGCTCGGCCTGACTTCCGGCGGCAAACATTACTCCGAACAGCTCCTCGGTCTTCATGTTTGTCGTCAGGCTGTCCACCAATATATTGAAGTTCTCGCTGTGGATGTCCACTTTGGGGAGTTGGCGCATGAAGGCGGTGTCGATGTTCCGGGCCGTCAAATGACATAGTACGCCGAGAGTGGCAAGCAGGTAGCAAAAGAGTCTTTTCATCTGTCCAATTACTTATAATTTGTTCTTTTTCGTCTTGCAAAGATATTGTTTTTCAGCATAAACGTATATCAAACCGACATTGTTGTGGTGTAATTTCGCTGATTTTTCCGAAAATAGTCCTGTTTTTGCGCCTTGACATGGGGGTGAGAGTGTGTGGAGAGATGAAAAAAATTTGTTTTTCAGCGCATCAATAGCTATCTTTGCGACCGAAATAGAGGAGGTATGCTCGGATGGTGGAATAGGTAGACACGCCGGACTTAAAATCCTGTGGACCGAAAGGTCCGTGCGGGTTCGATTCCCGCTCCGAGTACGTTCTTTAAAAGCCACAGCAACCTTATCATGCGGACAGAAATCCCATTTGATAAGGTTGCTGTGGCTTTTTTATTTTGCTTGGCGTCCCTGCCGGCGGGTTGCGTCAGGGACGGTGGATTTTGCGGCATCACTTGCCGGTTGCTATGCCTCCACCGTCTTGGTGCGGACCACGCGCAGAATCTGCTTGGTGCGCTGGGTGCGCTAGCCCTCTTCGGCCGTCTCGAACTCCTCGGCCTGCTGCTCGACAAAACCTCTCACCGTCAGCAATTCCATGTCGGTGTGGCACTTCATTATGTAGCCGGACTCGTTGAAGGCGTGCTCTATTTCGTCGAGATAGCGGGTATAGTCGGTACACAGGCTCAGATTCACCGCCGAACTCTGTATCAGGTTTATCTTCACATGGTAGCGTTCCAATGTGGTAAATATCTCGGCAAACTTCTCCTCCAACACGAACGAAAGGTCTTTGGGGGCTATGGTCATTAATATCTGTTTGCGTTTCAGAATGTAGATGGGTACATCTATGGGTTTCTCTATCTCCTTCTTTATGACGCTGCCCGGCTTGCTCTTGTCGAGGAAACACTTCACATAGAGCGGAATGTTCTTGTTCTGCAACGGTTTCATGGTCTTCGGATGGATGATTTGTGCACCGCTGTATGCCAACTCGATGGCGTCCACGTAGGTCAGCTCCGGAATCAGTTGTGCGTCCTTGAATATCTTGGGGTCGCCGTTGAGAATGCCGTCCACGTCTTTCCATATCGACACGCTGGCCGCATTGAGAATCGCACCGGCCACGGCTGCCGAATAGTCCGAGCCCTCACGTCCTATGGTTGTGGTCACTCCGTCGAGCGTGGCTCCTATGAATCCCTGACCAATCAGCACCGGTTCCGAGGAGTTGTTCACTATTTTCAGCAGTCGTTTCGATGAGGTTTCGATGTCGATGTTGGCATCTTTGTATCTGTTGTTGGTCACGAAACATGTGCGCATGTCAATCCAGCGATTCGATATTTCGCGACTCTTCATGTAGTCCGAGATGATGGCTGTGGAGAGCAACTCGCCATAGCTCACTATAAGGTCATACCACATCTCGTAACGACGGTTGCTCGGGTCGTTTACGGTGATGATGTTCTCCAACTCCTGATAGAAGAAGAGAATCTTTTTCGGAATGTAGGGATAGCCGTAGAGGTTGGCGAGGATTTTGTTGTGATTATCCATTATGGTCTGCAACTTGGCGAGCGCCTCCTCTTTCTGGTCGTTGTAGAAACTTTCCAACACTCCTTCGAGGGCGTTGGTGGTTTTACCCATTGCCGATATGATGACAAATACTCTTTCGTCGATGCTGTTGATGATATCGACCACGTTTTTCACGCCTTCGGCATCTTTAACCGATGCGCCGCCGAACTTGTAGACTTTCATGAGTTGTTGTTATGTAGCTGTTATGTTGTTTTTTGTTCTCTCTCTTTGTCGGTTTCTTGCCTTAGGATTATCTTTCTGGCAGAAATTTTGACAAGCAAAGATACTAAAATTTATATTATTACTTAATTTTGCACTCGTTACCTGCCCTCAAAGGGTCAATATTAACAAGTTTTCCGCAAAACGTTTAGAATAAAACCCTCCGGGGAGCAACGGATAATTCGGCAGACATGGAAGTGAAAGTTCTCAAATCAACCCTCTCCACCAATCTCGATGCGCGTGATGCCTCGTTGCATCATGGCGATGCGGTCATTGCGCTCGAACAGACGGCAGGCCGCGGGCAGCGTGGCAACCGTTGGATTAGCAGGGCGGGGGAGAACCTCACGTTCAGCATTGTCTTGGAGCCGTGCTTTCTGCCCGCGGCCCGACAGTTCATGCTCTCCGAGTGTGTGGCTTTGGCTGTGACCGACCTGTTGTCCTCGTGCGGAGTGGAGGCACTCATCAAGTGGCCCAACGACATCTATGTGGGCGACAGGAAGATTTGCGGCATCCTCATCGAGAATGACCTCTGCGGAGCCAATCTGTCGCGCTCCATCGTGGGGGTGGGGCTCAATGTAAACCAGCGCGATTTCGACCCCTCCTTGCCCAATCCCACCTCGCTGCTGCTCGAAACCGAGGTCGGGCACGACATCTTCGACCTCTTCAATCGATTCCGCGAGGCACTAATGGACCGTTACGAACTCTTGGCCTCGGGAGATGAGGCGACCATTGCGGCCGACTACCTCGCCCTGCTCTACGGTCTTGACCGTCTGCGCACCTTTGCACGTCCCGATGGAACGCTCTTCTCCGGAATCATACGTGATGTGCGTCCTACGGGAGAACTGCTCATAGAACTTGACGATGCCGCCATCGAGTCGTTCCTCTTCAAGGAGGTGCAGTTTGTGCTGTGATACTTTCCTTATAAATAGTGTATTGATGTCACAAAGGACACTTGTAGTGGCGTTGCCCTTTGTTTCAAACAACAAAAAGATGGCCGAGGATTTTGTCCTCGGCCATCTTTTTGTTCTGTGGCTCATTGCCTTGTTTTTGTTCTGCGGCAGGTGCTGCAATGTAGTTTTAAAGGTTCAGCCTTTAATTCTGGTTGTGCAATGAACTTTATTTAAAAATGGTGCTTTGCACCTATTTGGCGTAACTTACCGAACGGGTTTCGCGAATCACCGTAATCTTCACCTGACCCGGGTAGGTCATCTCGTCTTGAATCTTCTTGGCAATCTCGTGCGAGAGTTGCTCGGCCTCGTGGTCGCTTATCTTCTCGCTGCCCACAATCACGCGCAATTCGCGACCTGCCTGAATGGCGTAGGTCTTCATTACACCCGGATAGGAGAGTGCGAGGTCCTCCATCTCTTTCAGACGCTTGATGTAGGACTCAACCACCTCGCTGCGTGCTCCCGGGCGTGCTCCCGAGATGGCGTCGCACACCTGAACGATGGGGGCCACCAACGAGTTCATCTCTTCTTCGTCGTGGTGAGAACCTACCGCATTGCAGATGTCGGCCTTCTCTTTATACTTCTCGCAGAGTTTCATGCCTATTATTGCGTGCGGCAACTCGGGTTCGTCGTCGGGCACCTTGCCGATGTCGTGCAACAGACCTGCTCTGCGGGCCATCTTGGCATTCAGACCCAACTCGGCAGCCATGATTCCGCACAGATTGGCCGTCTCGCGGGCGTGCTGCAACAGATTCTGTCCATACGACGAACGATACTTCATCTTGCCAATCAGGCGAATCAACTCGGGGTGCATGTTGTGGATTCCGAGGTCGATGGTGGTGCGTTTTCCGGTCTCCACAATCTCATCCTCAATCTGTTTCTTCACTTTGGCCACAACCTCCTCGATGCGTGCCGGATGGATTCGGCCGTCGGTTACCAGCTGATGCAGGGCCAGACGTGCAATCTCTCGGCGTACGGGGTCGAAGCCCGACAGAATGATTGCCTCGGGGGTGTCATCCACAATGATTTCCACTCCTGTCGCCGCCTCCAATGCACGTATGTTGCGACCCTCGCGACCGATGATACGGCCCTTCACCTCGTCGCTGTCGATGTTGAACACCGTCACAGAGTTCTCTATGGCCGTCTCGGTTGCAACGCGCTGAATGGTTTGCACCACAATGCGTTTGGCCTCCTTGCCCGCTGTCATCTTGGCCTCCTCTATGGTCTCGCTGATGTAGGTGGCGGCATCGGCCTCGGCTTCGGCCTTCATGTTCTCCATCAGGATGTTCTTGGCCTCCTCGCTCGATATGCCGCTGATTTGTTCAAGACGCACGTTCTGCTCCTTGATGATGCGGTCTACCTCCTCTTTCTTGTGCTCCAACGAGGCAAGCTGGTGGGTCACCTTCTCTTTCTCCTTTTCGGCCTCGCCGAGCTTGCGCTCCAACTCTTTCTGTTGCTGGTTGAGCGTGTTCTCGGTGTGCTTGATGTTCTGCTCGCGCTGATTGAGTTTGGCATTGCGCTCGTTCACCGCACGGTCGTGCTCGCTTTTGAGCTGGATGAATTTCTCTTTGGCTTGCAGAATTTTCTCTTTCTTAATCATCTCTCCTTCGGCCTCGGCCTCTTTGAGAATCACCTCGCGTCGTTTGAGCTGCGATGTCTTCATCACAAATCGGGTGATGAAGATATAGACCAACAGTGCAACCGCTGCACTGATAATACAATATACGGTAGTCGTCATTCTCCTTTAATTGTGTTTATGTTGTTAATTTATAAATAAAAAGTTAAGTTTCAATGTCTTAATAAAAAAGCCCGCATAAGATTCCTTTATTTCGTTTGACGAAGCTCCAAAATCGTCAAGTGTGGGGCCTCCGTTAAATCGCAAACGTCCAACGGCGCACTAAGCACTCCCCTTGCGGGTAAAATAGGCCTGTTTTTGATACTACGAGTTAAACCCCAAGTAAAATAGTGTTGAGTTTCGCAAATCTGAAAGGAATTATGCGGGCTGTATTCCGATATTTCAGTTTCTGAATATTATGTCTAAGAACCTCTCTTATTGTCTTTTTTCATCCTCACTCACACACACACACACACTCTCTCTCTCTCTCTCTCTCTCTTCATCGTCCCCTCTGCCATGTTGTTGCATCTGCTCTCCTTTGGCTGCCCTCCATCTTTTTTGTCGCCGTTCGTCACCTGCTCGGGCTGCCGGTTTAGAGTGTTTCTGATTTGATGCTAACGTGAATGTTTGCGATATTGGTACATCTCATCCCCTTTCATCTCATCCTCGACACATACTCTCTCCGCATCTCATCCATCCGCACCCTCGTCCTCTCTTACATCCTTGCCTCCACATCCTTGCCTCCACATCCTTGCCTCCTCTCGCGCCTTCGTCTTTTCTCTCGCACCGAATCTCTCCCTCTCTTTCCGAATCTCTCGCACCCTTCCTGAGTCTTTCCTCTCTCGTCCCGAATCTCTCGCCCCTCGTCTTTTCTCGCACCCCGAATCTCTCGCACCCTCTCGACTCGTCTGTCCCCTTGTTCGGCCCCTTGTTCGGCCCCTTCGGATGGCTTTTTAGAGATTGCTAAGGTGTTGTTCGAGTTTGCGGTCCAACTCCCTCAGCTCATCCAGTTCCTCGCCCAAACTGCGCGAATTGACCAACGACATGCTGTTGAGCGCAATCTGCAACGCGGCCATGGCCATGTATCCTTCGGCATCGGAACGAAACTGTGCCTCGATACGTGCCACCTGTCTGTTTATCTCCTTTTCGGCTCGCCTATACAGCTCCTCTTTCTCGGGATTTATGTTCAGAGGGTAGAACTTGCCGCCGAGGTTGAGCTTTATTTTCAGCGTCTTTTCACCATCTTTGTTTTGCTTCTTCTCTTCCATTGCTTCCGCTCTCTGCAACATTACTCCTCGTTCATCAGGGCGATGCACTTATCAATCTCCCGCATAAGCTGATTGATGCGGCGCTTCACCCTCTTTTTGTCGTCGCCCTCGGCCAGAAAACCGCTCTTCAACTCCATCTTACCAAGCCTGCGTTGCAAGTCACTCTCACTCTCTCTCAGTCGGCGGTTCTCCCTCTCCAACTTCGTCTTCTGCTGCGACAGCAATTCACACTCGTTTTGCAGACGAATATTCTCCTCAATCACTCGGTCTACTTTGACCTTTAATGATTCGATGATTGCTTGCTTTGCCATCTGACCTTCTTTTGTGGACGATAATATCAATACAAATATACGAAAAAATATTAAATCGGCAAACTGCACTCTCTAATATTTGATGCGCCGTCCCTATGCCTCAATCAATCTTCCATAGAGGTCGTAGCCCTCCACGCCTGTGATTTCCACCCTGTGGAACGACCCCTCCTCCAACTCCTCCTCGGTCATTATCAGCACCTCTTGGTCCACCTCGGGAGAGTCATATTGTGTTCTGCCCACCCAATAATCGCCCTCTTTCGAATCTATAATCACCCGCATCGTCCTGCCTACGCGTTCCTCGTTTTTTCTCTCCGCAATCTCGCTTTGCAACATCATGATGCGCTCCACGCGTCGCTCCTTCTCCTCTTGCGGCACATCGTCCTCCATCTCTGCCGAGGGCGTTCCCTCCTCCTCCGAGTAGGCAAAAACGCCCAGCCTGTCGAACCGCTGCCCCTTCACAAATTCCACCAGCTCCTCGAAATCCTCTTCGGTCTCGCCCGGGAAACCGGTCAGCAGCGTTGTGCGGATGGCTATGTCGGGAATCTCGTTGCGCAGACGTGCCATCAGTTCCTCGGTCTGTCGTTTGGTTATTCTTCGACGCATCGATTTGAGCTGGCCGTCGGAGATGTGCTGCAACGGTATGTCTATGTAGTTGCAGATTTTCTCCTCCTCTTTCATCACCTCAATCACCTCCTGCGGGAAGTCGGCAGGATAGGTGTAGTGCAATCTCACCCACTCGATACCCTCCACTCTGCACAGACGGCGCAGCAGCTCGGCCAAGCGCCGTTCCCCATAGAGGTCCAATCCGTAGTAGGTCGTGTCCTGCGCCACCACAATAAGCTCCTTCACGCCCTGTGCCGCCAATTTCTCGGCCTCCTCCAACACCTGCTCCATCGGTACCGACACGTGGCGACCTCTGATGAGCGGTATGGCACAATAGGCACAATGCCAATTGCAACCCTCTCCAATCTTCAAATAGGCATAGTGGGGCGGGGTGGTGATGAGGCGTTCCGTGGCCCGCTCCTGCGAATACTCCGCATCGAGGGCTTTCACCACTCCCGAGAGGTCTTTCACTCCGAAATAGTCGTCCACCTCGGGAATCTCCTCGCGCAGTTCGTCGGCATAGCGTTCGCTCAGACAACCTATCACGAACAACCTCTCTATCTCGCCCTCCTGTTTTGCCTGCGCAAATTGCAGTATGCACTCTATCGACTCCTCCTTTGCGTCGCCTATGAAGCCGCATGTGTTGATTACCACAATCTTGGCCTGCTCCGTATCGTTCGAGTCGTTGATTATTTCGTAGCCGCCCGCGGCGAGTTGCGCCATTATGTGTTCGCTGTCCACAAGGTTTTTTGCGCAACCGAGTGTCACTACGTTTATTGTCTTTCTGCTCTTCTTCATCTCTCTCTGTTTTCTGCCATTCCCGTTTCTGTTCGAGTTCGGGGAGTCGGCTCGGTCAGCCTTTTGTCCGGACTGCCATTGTCCTCTCCTTTTTGTTTGTGGAGCCCCGTGTGTCGGTCGCTGCCTGCCTCTGTTGCTCTGACGTTCCGTCGGCCTACACCTTCATGTCGCCGAAGAGAGCCTCCACAAATTCATTCCTGTCGAACACTTTCAACTGATTCACTCCCTCGCCGATGCCGATGAAACGTACCGGAATGTTAAAACGGTCGCTGATGCCTATCACCACACCGCCCTTTGCCGTGCCGTCCAACTTGGTTATCGTCAGCGATGTCACCCGCGTGGCCTGTGTGAACTGCTTGGCCTGTTCGAAGGCATTCTGACCGGTGGAGCCGTCCAACACCAACATCACATCGTGCGGGGCATCGGGAATCACTTTGGCCATCACGTTGCGAATCTTGGTCAGCTCGTTCATCAGATTGATTTTGTTGTGCAGCCTGCCTGCCGTATCTATTAGGACCACGTCGGCCTTGTTGGCCACCGCCGATTTCAATGTGTCGAAAGCAACCGATGCGGGGTCGCTGCCCATCTGCTGTTTCACTATGGTTGCCCCCGCACGCTCGGCCCACACCTCCAACTGCTCGATGGCTGCCGCGCGGAACGTGTCGGCCGCACCTATATATACCTTCTTGCCCGCTTTCACCAGCTGGGCCGCTATCTTGCCTATCGTGGTGGTTTTGCCCGCACCGTTCACACCCACCACCATCATCACGTAGGGAACACCCTCGGGAGTTTCGAATCCGAAGTCATCCTCACGCGATTGGCTCTCCTGCATCAGTGCCGAGATTTCGCTGTGGAGAATCTGGTTCAACTCGGCCGAGTTCATGAACTTGTCTTTGGCGGCGCGTTTTTCTATGTTCTCAATGATTTTGACGGTTGTTTCAACACCCACATCGGAAGTGATTAAAATCTCCTCCAACTCGTCGAGCAACTCCTCGTCCACCTTTGAGCGTCCGGCCACCAGACGGGCCAATTTGTCAAAGAGGCCCTCTTTGGTCTTTTTGAGTCCGTCGGCGAGCTCCTCTCTTTCGGTCTGAGAGTTTTGTGCGTTGTCGGAGTGTTTTTTTCTGAATAAATCGAAAAGTGCCATCTCTTTGTCGGTATTAAATTGTTGCGTAGCGGAGTGGTTTTGCCCGCCTGCCGTAAATTAATTTTGCCTCAAAGATAGTGTAAAGTGCATGGAGTAGCAAATTTTTTTCGAGGATAGGGAGGCCTTCGGATGGGTTTTTGCGGAAGTTTGGAGAAAAGAGTGTGATTTTTCCGAAAAAATATTTGTTTTTCCCGAAAAATTGCTACTTTTGTGCCGCTGATTGCAAGGAATCATGCGAGTTCTTAGAAATACCGGATGTTAAAAAATTATTAAATTAA
>JAZODY010000303.1:0-2785 GCA_045597245.1 Tidjanibacter sp. | reverse complement strand
GAATAACTCACGCAGAGCGTGGTTTGTATGGTCAGTCGGTTGGGGCTCAAAACACCCACACCCGCCACATCGACTAACAGATAATTTAACCTCGCTCACAACACGCAGAGCGTGGTTTGTATGGTCAGTCGGTTGGGGCTCAAAACACACACACCCGCCACATCGACTAACAGATAATTAACCTCGTTCACAACACGCAGAGCGTGGTTTGTATCGGCCAGTCGGTTGGAATTAGTAAGAACATACGGTCTGCGACCAAAAACAGTAAAACAAAACAGAAAAAAACAAGAATAGAGAGATGGCTTGGACTCCTACAAAAGCATTCATATTCAGCAAACTCAGCCAGTTGTATGTCGGCCTGTTTCTGTTGGCAGCAATAGCCGCAATGACGGGCAGAATCCCCAACGAGACGGTAAGGATACTGCTTGCCGTTGCATTTGCGGCCCAATCGTATGTATTGTGTCAGGTGCAGTTGGTGCCGAAGATGAATTGTCGTAAACGCATAATGGCCGCATTAGTGATGCTGTTACTGCCTTGCGCTTCGTTTGCCGCACTCAAACCGGCCGCAACCCCCTATCTGACCCTCTGCACATGGTCGATAGTGTATGCCATAGTCCAATTCTCAATAGTGATAATTTACCTATCAATATACAAAAACAAAAGATTCATGAGAAAACAAATCGTTGCGGGTAACTGGAAAATGAACACCACTCCCGCAGAAGGCGTAGAACTCGCCAAAGCAGTAGTTGCCGGAGCGGCGGCAGTAAAAGAAGAGGTTGAATTCATCGTATGTCCTCCGTTCACTCACCTGAGCGAGGTCGCAAAAGCCACCGAGGGTTCGAGAGTGAAAGTTGGCGCACAGAACTGCGCTGCCGAGGAGAAAGGCGCTTACACCGGAGAGGTGTCGGCCCGAATGATTTCGTCGCTCGGAATGCAGTATGTAATTCTGGGCCACAGTGAGCGCCGCCAATATTACGGAGAGACCAGCCAGACCTTGAACTGCAAGATGAAACAGGCCTATGCCAACAACCTGACCCCCATCTATTGCGTGGGCGAAAACCTCGACGAGCGTGAGGCCGGAAACCATTTCGATGTGGTTAAGGCTCAGATTGAGGAGGTTGTATTCAATCTCAGCGACAAGGAGTTCGAGAGCCTCGTAATCGCCTATGAGCCTGTTTGGGCAATCGGTACCGGCAAGACCGCCACGGCAGAGCAGGCACAGGAGATTCACGCTTTCATTCGCAAGACCTTAAAGAGCAAATTCGGTACGGCAGCCGACAACACCGCCATTCTCTACGGCGGCAGCTGCAAACCTTCTAACGCAGCCGAAATCTTCGCAAAAGAGGATGTTGACGGCGGTTTGATTGGCGGTGCCGCACTGAAAGCCGAGGACTTCATTGCCATTGGCAAGGCGTTCTAAGCAATACCGTTTAAATATAGAGTTGTTTTCATGTTCTTGGCAGACATGGGATTCTTTCACATCAGAGGCATAAGTTGAAAACGACTCTATATTTTCTTATCTCAATACTACTAAACCTTTTAACAAAATCACAGCAAATGAACCGAATTTCAACAATCTCAAAATCGTGTGTGCTTTTGGTCTTGATGGCCATAGGTTGCTCATGCGCCCCCAAAAGCACCGAGGCCGAGCTTCGCGTGGCAGACCGACCGCTCTTCATCGACCCCGTATACAACGGCTCCACCGACCCGATGGTGTGCTACAACCCCACCACCGAGAGCTACTACATGTACTACACAAGTCGTCGTTCGAATGTTGATGGACTCGATGGCATAGAGTCGATACACGGTTCGCCCATCGGAATTGCCGAGTCGAAAGACGGAGGTGCCACATGGGAGTACATAGGCGACTGTAACATCGATTACAAACCGGACGAGAATCCCACCTATTGGGCTCCGGAAATCATCTGTCATGAAGGTACTTTTCACATGTATCTGACCTACGTTCCCGGTATATTCACCGATTGGAATCACCCTCGCGACATTGTGCATTTGACCAGCACCAACGGAGTGGACTGGAAGACCGAGTCGGTACTCGAACTTGCGGTGCGCAAAGTGATAGATGCCTGCATCATTCAGTTGCCCGACGGCACATGGCGCCTGTGGTACAACAACGAAACCGACAACAAATCGGTATATTATGCCGAAAGCCCCGACCTGTATAACTGGACCGACAAGGGCAAAGTCGATATCGAAACCGTAGGTGAAGGCCCCAACGTGTTCTGGTGGCACGACAAATATTACATGATAGTCGATGAATGGAAAGGCCTCTCTATTTTTCACTCCGATGACGCATTGAATTGGACCAAGCAGGAGTCGCCCTATTTGGTGAGCGGCATTGCAGGCATAGACGGCTCACGTGGCAATCATGCTGACGTAGAGGTAATAGACAACCATGCCTACATGTTCTATTTCAGCAACATACCGGCAGAGCAGGACCCCGAAAGCGGACAGATGCGTCGCAGGAGAGGTTCGGCAGTGTATGTCGTGGAGTTGCAGATGGCCGAAGATGGAACGGTTAGTTGCGACGTTACGGCTCCCTGCATGATAAACATGTTGAGCGACAAGCAATAGCGGAGAAAAAAAGCATCGCAAACACTGAGAAAGTTTAATTCTCTGCATTCAATGAGCCTGTCTAACAAGTTTTATTAGGCAGGTTTTCTTTGTTTTTTGGGGAGGTAGCTTTTTGTGCGTTTTGGGGTATTTTTTGGTTGTAAATTTTGCTAATTAATAAATTGTAGTTACCTTTGATATAGAAATACAGGTG
>JAZODY010000302.1:0-12220 GCA_045597245.1 Tidjanibacter sp. | reverse complement strand
ACTATTAACGACAAACAAAAAAAATGATGACGGTTTATGATAAAATGCTGATAGAGAAGCTCTGTCCCGAAGAGGAAGAGATGACCCCGCAGGCTCTCATGGAGTCGCTGCTGAAACGCAATCTGCTCGACCAGAAACGATGCAGGGCACTGCTGGTGCGCGACTTTGTGGACGAATCGGTACGCAAAGGCTCGACCAAGATTGACGCCATGTATGAGGCTGCCGACAGATTTTGTTGCAGCTACGACAGCATAAGGAAATACGTATACTATTACAAGCAGTAACCACATGAACGACAAGACAAAAGAATCGACCGCACAGACCGGCGACAGAGTGGTGGAGATAGACATCGAGGGCATAATCGGCACCCCGAACGAGGAGTCGGGTGCGGTGGCCACACATGCCGAATTGGAGCGCGTGCTGCAACGCATACGCCCGATGGAGGAGATGGGAGTGGTGGTGAACATCCGCTCGACGGGCGGCAGCGTGAACGACGCACTGCTCATCTACGACGCACTCCGCTCACTCGGCAAACCCATCACCACACGTTGCTACGGCTACACCGCCTCGGCCGCCACCATAATCGCACAGGCCGCCGACAAGGGCCGACGCGAGATTTCGGCCAACGGACTCTACCTGATTCATTGCAGCGAGAGCCACTGCGAAGGCAACGCACTCAGCGTGGAACAGACACGCGAACTGCTCGAACAGACCGACCGACGGATAGCCGAGATATACGCCTCGCGTTCGGGCTTGAAGGCCGAGACATTTCTGAAACTCATGAGGGAGAACAACGGCAAGGGACGCTGGTTGTCGCCTCAGGAGGCGGTGGCGACGGGACTTGCCGACCGCATCGCGGAGGCGGCCCCCATCTCCAACTCGGCCGCGGAACAACTCGAAAAGCTCGGTCTGCCGCCCCTTCCGACGAGTGGCGGAGGGGTGATGGAGTGGCTCGGCAGGCAGTGGCACGCAATGTTGGAGCGGCTCGGAATAGAGAGCGGAGGGATGGAGATGCCGACAATGAGCTACCCGCGCGAGATAGAGTGTCTGACCGACCGCATGAGCCGCATAAACAACGGCCGCTCGGCATTCGACACCGCACGCGCCACCACCACCCTGCCCACCGAAGACCCCTCCTCCTATGAGGCCGTACGCTCACCCAACTCGGCAGCCTACGAGGCCGATGCACTGAGCATGCGCACATCCAAACTTTTTTAAACATTACAGCTATCTGCCGCTCAATAACACTGTGGATAAAAGGAGCCGTGGAGGAGAGGAACACAGTGGATGAAAGGAACAGTGGAGGAGAGGAACAGCGGACGACAGAAACACAGCGACTGAGAGGAGCGCTGTGACCGACAGAGACACGGCGGATGACAGGCCGCAGGCGGCGGGTAGCGGGCGACGGCGGGATGTCGATTACAGGCCCGGGTGACGGACAGGCACAACTCCCCCGCCCGAACCGACAGCCCGACAATATCCGCCAAAGGCCGACAAACCAAACCAAACCAAACAAACAAATCAACCAAAACCTGAACAAAAATGGGAAAAATCGAAAATGTAAAGACCTATTCGGGAAAAGACCTCGACACCATCTTTTTCCGCCCCATGCTGACGGGCAAGAACGCCGAAGAGCTGGGCATCAAAATCATGTATAACACCTCGGTGCCGGCCAAACTGCACTTCTGGAAACGCTCGGGCGACATACTGCAACAATACACCTCGGGCGGTTGGAAGGGCAGCGCACCGGCCACCAAGTATCAGAAAGATGTGGCGATGCACAAGGTGAAGGCCGAGATAGGCTACTCGGCCGACGACTACTTCTCGTTTGTCTATGAGCTGATTACCAACAGCCCCGAGGTGAACATGGACGACCTGAGCGGCACCGAACTCGAAGCCGCCGAGACACAGCTCTTCCGCGAAGCCATTGCCGAGAGCATAAGGGCCACCATGTGGTTGGGCAACAGGGAGCGTGCGGAGACCCTCAACACCTTCGACGGATTTGTGAAGAACATAGCGGCCGATGCGACCGACAAGGAGTCGGAGATAGCCTCCCACTACTTCTCGAAAGATGTGGACGGCTGGGAGGAGCTGCTGCTCAAAACCCTCTGGGAGAACGCCTCGGACCAGTTGAAGGAGTTGAAGTCGGAGGGACAGCTGGCCTACTTCGTGACCTCGGACATCTACAATGCGTATGAGAACAGCCTCGACAACGTGTTGCTCGACGCCGCCTACATGGCCAAGCAGTCGGGTCGCGACGCACTGCTCTATCGCGGCATCCCGCTGGTGGACATTCAGGTGGGCAGCTACATCGACAAGTGTCCCGACCTGCCCTCCTCGTTCGCCTTCCTCACCGACCGCCGCAACCTCGCCCTCTTTGTGAACACCAACGAATTTCCGGGCACCGAGGTGCGCATGTGGTACAACCCCGACCTAATGGAGAACCGACAGCGCGCCATCTTCATGGCCGGATGCGACTACCTGCTGCCCGAACTGCTCACCTTCGCAACCGAAGCATAACAAAAAAAGAAGGAGAGATGAAAGGAGTATCAAGGCAGTGTCCGGGCCGCAGAAGCGGAGTGCGCAGCATAAGACTGGCCGCCGCGGCCGACATAGAGCGCGTGGAGCACGACGGAGAGGGAGTGAGCGCGATAGTGATGAGAGCCGCGGCGGCCTTCGCCGACTACCACTTTGCCGAGGGCGAGGCCCGCTACGCGGAGCGGGTGGAGATGAGGTCGTGCGGGCCGCTGGTGGTCCACACGCTCGAATTCGGCACAAGGCACTCAGGCAGCGAAGAGCGGGCCGCGGTGGAGGAGTTGGCACTGCTCTCATGCGACGGCATGGCGGCCTTAGTGACCACCTGCGACGGCACCACCCTGCTGGTGGGTTACTCGGTGCGCATGGGGACGGAGTCTCCGTTGCGCCTCGCCGAGGCCTCCTGCGACAGCGGCAACGGAGGTGACGACCGAGGAGGATGGCACGTGACTTTGCAGAGCCGCGACACCTCGCCGGCCCTCCCTCTCACAACCGACACCATCTGACCCTCCCCGCAACGGGCGGCGACATCGGCATCACCGGTCGGGCCGCCGCCCCGCTTTTTTTTCACCACACACAAACACCGCAACAAATGGAAAAGAGAAACAACACATACACCGCAAAGATTTTCACACCCACCGACCGCATCCTCACCACAGACCCCTTCCCCAAGTCGGCGACCGACAAGCGGGAGGCCGACTTCTGGCGTTGGGGCGACGACAACCGTTTCCCCTATACGTTATCGCTCTTGGCGCGTCGCTCGACAATCCATCGACGCATCATAAACGACAAGGCCGACTACATATCGGGCAAGGGTTTCACGGCGGACCGCAGGGCCGAGAAGTTGCGTTCGCTCATAGAACGGGTGAATCCCGCGGGCGAGTCGTTGCGCGAACTGATGCACCGACTGGCATTCGACAAGTCGCTCTTCGGCAACGCCTTCGTGGAGATTGTGACCGACGAGAGCCGCTCCTTCCTCGCCCTCTTCCATCAGGACGCCTCGCGCTGTCGAGTGGCGCGCGACAACACACGCATACTGCTCCATCACGACTGGACGCAATTCAAATCCGAGGAGGCCAAGAGTATTCCGCTCTTCCCGAACTTCACCACGGGAGATGACGGCAACCGACACTCCATGATTCACTACAAAGACTACGAGCCGCTCTTCCTCCACTACGGCGTACCGCCCTACATAGCCGGCATGGATGTGTCGTCCATAGTGCACAAGACCGACAAGTGGAACATCAGCCGACTCGACAACTCGTTCCAACTCTCGGGAGTGATGCTGCTCGACGGAGGAGTGGACAACGAAGAGCAGGCCGAAGAACTCGCACGCACCGCACAACAGAAATTTGCCGGCCGACCCGGGCAGGTGATGTTCATGATAAAGGATTGCGACGAGAACGACAGCTCGCGTTTCATCCCCATCACCTCCTCCAACGAAGGCGACTGGAAAGAGTTGCACGACCAAGCGGTGGGCGACATTGTGATAGCCCACTCGTGGTTCCGCTCGCTCAGCGGACTCGACTATGCGGGAGGATTCAGTTCGGACCGCATAGTGCATGAATATGAAGTGGCCCTCAACACCGTAATCCTCTCGGCTCAGGCCGAGCTGCTCGAACCGTTGCGCAAGGTGATGGAGATGATTCTCGACGAGGATGTCTCGTCGCTCGAATTCATCAACATGCCGCCCACGCGCACCAAGCAGCCCTACATGACGGTGTGGGAGGCACGCAAGGCCGACGGGCTCGACCACGACCCCGACGACCGACGACAACAGATGTTTCTGTCGGAGTTGGGTAGGCTCTGAGCCGCACCGCAACTCCGCACATCGGAACACAAGAGTACACACGAAACAATCGAAAACCGACAAATCAACCCCGAACAAAAATGAAGACTATTATTTCGGCCGAAGAGGTGGTAAGGCTCGCATTAGGCGGCGAAGAGAACGTTCCCGCCGAGGCGGTGAACGAGGCGGTCATTATGGCGGCGCAGCGCAAATTCCTGCGCCCCGTACTGAACGGCCTCTGTGCCGCACTGATGCAGGGGCGTCACGAACATCTCGCAGACAACCACATAAAACCCGCACTCGCCCACTACGTGAAGTATCTCATGCTCCCCTCGCTGGCAGCCCAGACGGGAGGAGCGGGAGTGGTGCAACCCTCGGGCACGATGTTGGCTCCGGCCGACGAAAAGGCCCTGCGACGTCTGCTAAAACGGGTGCGCTCCGATGCGGACACATTGCTCGCCACCGCCGTAGAACACATAGAGGCGCACAAAGAGCTCTACCCCGAATATGACCCGCACAAAAACATCCTGCATCACTGCTCGATAGTCGGCGGCATTTTTATTTAAACATTTATTTAAACATTGGACAAAAAACCTATCAAACGAACAAAAAAACGAAAAAACTGCTCCGAACAAAACCTAACAAAAAAATGAAAGATATTGTATGGAAATATATGGCGGGGACGGTCACCGCCCTGTTGGGACATCTGATGCCGGTGGCTCCCCTCATAGGGTGCGCAATGACATGCACCTCAATCGATTTCGTGACGGGCATACTCGCCGACCGACAACGCACCCGTCGCAACGGAAAAAGATGGCGCTTCCAAAGTCGCAAGGCGTGGAAAACCGTAAAAAAAACGGCATTCATCATGATGGGTATCTGCATGGCCTGGCTCATAGACGACTGCATAGTCGCCTTCGCACATCTGCGGCTGGCCAACATATTCACCGGATTCGTATGCGGAGTGGAGTTTTGGAGCTATCTCGAAAACGCCTCCGAGATAACCGAAACACCCGTCTTCTCACTTTTTAAAAATCATCTCCGTCGCAGTCGCAGTCGCAAACCGACAGAACAATAATCAACAAACAGAAGGGCCAGAATAAAAGGGAGAACAGAGTCAAAGATGTGCATGGCACAGACAAACGGCAGCAGTCGCAAACCGACAGAATCATAATCAACAAACAGAAGTGCTCGGGAGAAAAGAGAGAAAAGGGTGAAAAGGGTGAAAAGGGAGAACAGAGCCAAAGATGTGCATGGCACTGACAAACGGCTCTCAAAAAAAAGAGTGCAATCAAAGGTCGAAGAGGGTGGGTTCGGCCACACAGCGGAACGAAAGGCGGTGGTAGGGCGAAAGGCCGTGGCGGAGAATGGCCTCGCGATGTGCGGCGGTGGGATAGCCCATGTTTCTGTTCCACTCGTAAACGGGATACTCCTCGTGAAGACGCATCATGCTCTCGTCCCTGAACGTCTTGGCCAGCACCGACGCCGCGGCTATGTTGGCAAACCGACCGTCGCCCTTCACCTCGCAACGATACTCGATGGGCAGGCGCGGACGGAATCGGTTGCCGTCGATGAGCAGTAACCCGGGCTGCACGCTCAACCGCTCCACCGCCCTCGACATGGCCTCGAAGGAGGCATTGAGAATGTTCATGCGGTCAATCTCCTCATGAGTGACCACCCCCACGGCCCACGCCACAGCCTCGCGAATGATGACGTCGCGCAACGAAAAACGCACCGCGGGGGTGAGTCTCTTGGAGTCGTCGAGTCGCTCGTCGCAGAAATCGGGCGGCAGGATTACGGCGGCTGCATACACATCGCCGGCCAGCGCACCGCGACCGGCCTCGTCGCAGCCCGCCTCGGGAAGAAGGGTTTGATAGGACAATTGTAACATAAATGAAAAAAACACGAGCCTAAAACGGCCCCGAACACTCCGCAAAGTTAATCTTTCGTGCGAAAAGCGAAAAGAGATTCGATTTTTTTGTTATCTTTGAAGACGACAAACCAACAATACGACCACAACAACAAATGCACTTCAATCTGACAAAACAACCACTGTGGCTGACCGCGGCAACCTATGCCACGCTGATGGGGCTGCTCATCTTTCGGCTGACGGCAACGGAGGGAATGTCGCAGCCCGACTCGATGACCTTCTCGCCGTTCGGCCTGCTCATGGGGGAGATGACGATGCCCGATTGGCTATACGTTTCGCTCTCGCTGCTGTTCATTCTGATTAACAGCATAATGATGTTGCAAACGGTGTCGAAGTTCGGACTTGCACATGTCTATGCCCCGCTGCCAATGGTCATCTATCTGGTCATCGGATTCTTCATTGTGCCTCAGGCCGACATGCTGCGCTCGGCTCTGGTGTCGTTCATGATGCTGTGTGCGATAAACCTGTTCATCCCCGTCTTTCATAGGCGGCTCTCGATGCAGAGGGTGTTTGCATGCAACTTCATGCTGGGACTGACGGCACTGCTCTCGCCGGCGGTGTTGCCCTTCGCGCTTGTGTTCTGCATAATGTCGGCACGATTCCACTACTCGATAAATGTGGCCGCCGTATCGCTGCTGGGTGTTGTGACGCCGTTGCTGCTGGCCGCATGGACATGGTGGGTGGCCGGCGAGCCCTTCTCATGGGTGGGCAACAGAGTGGGCGAGGCGCTCTTCGGAGGCAGCAAATACGACATCACGGTGGCCTTGATGCAGGACTATTTTCTGCACGGAATCATAGCCCTGTTCTATCTGGCCGGCATGGTGACCTTCCTGTTCATCAAGAAAAACATCTCTTTCACGCTGCTCATAACGGCCAAATATGCACAAGACGGGCTTGCTCTGCTCTTCCTCGCAGCAGCAGCCGAGATTCTGCTGGGCTGGGCCGACGGAGCGATATTCCCCATATTGGCGGTGGTGACAACCCCGTTGATATATCAGTTGCTGTCGAAAAAACACGGGAAACCGACCGCGGCGGCATACCTCATCGTCATATTGTCGGCCGCGGCAACCTGTCTGGTATAAATCGGGCGGCGGCACACAAGTCGTAAAATCACTTTTATATTCTCGCAAGGTCTATTTTCACGCACCCTGCCGACAGGAGATGTCGCACATGGTCGCGGAATGTCCGACACAAGGACACGTGCATCGTAAAGACAGGCGGGAGGACGACACAAGACAAGGGCTAATTCTCTGACCACAAACAAAATAAACAAACCACACAACACTATCGGCACAGGAGCGCAGGACCCTCTCGGGGGCGATTTGCAAATTGTCGGGCATGAAATAATTTTGGTGTCGGAATCGACCGATAACGCAGGAAAACACACCTATTTTCCGATGGTTGGCGGCCGAATTTATTTACACAAACAAACAATACCATGAAGACACGAACAACAGAGAACGAACAAGCCGTAATCGTCAAGTATGTCCAACCGGTGAGGAGCGACCTACAATTACACACCTTCGCAAGGCACGGAATAGGCTATGTGATGAGGGGACGCAAGTACATCTACTCGGGCGACGTGAGGCACGAGGTGAAGTCGGGCGACCTCTTCTACCTCAACATCGGCAACCACTACACCGAAGATGTGCCCGAGGAGGACCACCCCTTCGAGCAAATCGTCTTCTTCTACACCTCCGAGGAGTTGAGCGGTGCGCTGGCCAAGTTGAACACAAACTTCAAGATGGACATCAGCGACAGCCACTCCTGCGACAACTGCGAAGACAAAAGTCACGTAATCTACCCCTCATGGCCCACTGTGAGGAACTTTTTCGCCACGGTGAACCAATACATCAGGGAGGACATATTCGCACGCGACCTGACGGCCGAGGCACTGAAAATGACCGAACTGATATATCTGATAGCCTCAAAGCAGGATTGTTGCATAAAGAGCAAAATAATGAGCCACATAGACGTATCGATGGAGAAATTCAAACAGGTGGTGCAACGCAACATTTTCAACAACATATCGATAGAGGAGCTGGCGATAGAGTGCAACCGTTCGCTCACGTCGTTCAAGAAGGAGTTCAGGCGCATCTTCCACCAGTCGCCGCACAAGTGGATAATAAACCAGCGTCTGATGAAGTCGCGTCTGCTGTTGATTTCCACCGCCAAGTCAATCTCCGAGATAGGCAACGAGTGCAGTTTCCCCAACACGTCGCACTTCATAAAACTCTTCAAAAAGGAGTATGGCACCACCCCCGCCAGCTATCGCAACAACAGCGAACGCAGCAAACGCACACGGGACAAAGGCGAACTCCCGATGTCGAAAACCGACCGCACCGGCTCCGGCATGATTTTTTAAACAGGGGGTGGATGGCGAGTGCGGCCGACAGGTGCGGATGGCGAGAGGGGATGGCAGGTGCGGCATTTGGCGAGTGCGGATGACGAGAGGTGATGGCAGGTGCAGGAGGTCGGCGGAAGCGTTCGGCCGAGGGAGGTCGGGCCGCATCGCGAGAAATCGCGAGAACATGATGCAAGGCCGTGGCCGCGGATTCGACGGGAGTTTCATTGCGGCGGCCGAGGAAGGTCGGGCATGGAGGTCGATGCGGAACGGCGGAGTCGGGTCGGCACAGAGTGACGACACCGCAAAAGAGAGCACGCTCTGGCGGCGATGAACCGCAACAAAACAATACTAACGCTGCCCCGTACGGATGACACATAAGGTGTCATCCGTACGACATTTTAAACATCGGGGTTCTGCGGATGGCGCGGGGCTGGAATAAACCGAGGGGACGAGAGGCAGGCGGAGCCGAAAGGGAGTGGGAGTCGGCGGGAAGAAATCGAATGAATGAAGGGCGGGCGGGGACCATCAAAGTCCGACAAGCCCCATTGGCAGACAAAAAAAAGGGTTGCTTTGAATCGCAACCCTTTCCGCTCCTCAACCAGGACTTGAACCTGGGACCCTCTGATTAACAGTCAGATGCTCTAACCAACTGAGCTATTGAGGAATTTATTTTTTATTAACCCATACTCAAACCGTTTTCCCTGTTTGAGCGATGCAAAGATAAAACGGTTTTTTATTCTAACAAAATATTCGAGTGATTTTTTTTGTTTTTTATTCATTTTTTACTCTTTTTTTCCCGACACCCCCTCCAAAACCCCACCGCGCAACACAAAAACAACACCCGAACGACAACCGACACACAAAAAAAAGAACACAACAAAACCAGATGACGGACGTTAAACCACGGGAATCTCATAAATATTATGTATTTTTGTTGTTTGAAACATAAGCCACTGAACAATGAACATGAAAAAAACTTTCGGAAAACTCGTCGCGGCACTCGTCATGCTCGCCACAACGGCGGCGGCATACGCACAGGTGCCCACACCGACATCGCCGCTCGAATTCGAGGAGTATGAATGGGACTTCGGCACCATAAAGGAGTTGGACGGACCCGCAAGTCACACCTTCAAGTTCAAGAACACATCGGACGCCCCCGTAATCTTCGAACGCGTGATAACCACCTGCGGATGCACCACACCCACCTACCCCCACACACCCATCTATGCGGGCAAGGAGGGCGAAATAACCATAACATACAACCCCGAAGAGCGCCCGGGACGTTTCACGAAGACCATAACCATACTGACCGGCAACGGCAAATATCGCGACGTGCTCACCATAAAAGGAGTGGTGACGGCACGCCCCAAGACGGTGGAGGACGACTACCCCTTCATGCTCTCGCCCGAGCTGAGGGCCGACAAGGCACATCTGAGCTTCGGCTACCTCAAACAGGGCGGCACGAAATCGATGGTCATAAAGTTGGTGAACACCACCAACAAGGCGGTGACGATAGACTCGGAATGGCTCACACGCAGCGGACTGCTCAATGTGGCCGTACCGCAAAGCATAGGACCCAACAAAAAGGCAACCATGACCCTCACCTACGACCTCTCGAACACCACCAGATACGGCATGGTGAGCGACCAGATGAGGCTGATGATAAACGGCAAGGCGGCACTGCTGCCCATCAACGCCGACGGCACCGGTGTGGACGACCTCTCGAAGACGAGCAAGAAGACCGCTCCGCTGATGTCGCTCTCGGCCGGATTCGTGAACTTCGGACGCGCAAAGGCCGGCACGAAGTTGGGCAAGACGCTCACGATAAGCAATACGGGAGCATCGCCGCTGATAATCCGCAAGGTGGAGTGCAGAAACAACACCCGCACCTCGCTCGCGGAGGGAACCGAGATTGAGGCGGGCGGAAAGCTCGACATGGAGATTGAACTCATACCCGAGGCCGGAGAGAGCGGCTCGGTGTTCGGCAGCATCATAATAATCTCCAACGACCCCGACAGACCCATGAGGGAGATAAGGGTGAATGCCAACATAGAGTAGACAACACACAAAAAAAAGAGAACATACTTACATACCAACCAACACAGAGAAGAATGTATAAGATTCTGTTAAAAAAAGAGCTTGCCACCAACATCTGGCAGATGAACATCGAGGCTCCGAGAGTTGCCGCATCGGCAAAACCGGGCCAATTCGTAATCGTGAGAGCCGACGAACACGGCGAAAGAATTCCGCTCACCATCTCGGACTACAATGCCGAGGAGGGATGGGTGCAGATAGTGATTCAGACACTCGGTGTATCGACCCGCAAAATTTGCGCCTTCAACGAAGGCGAAACCCTTGCCGACTTCGCAGGCCCGCTGGGCAACCCGTCGGACTTCGTATCGGAGGATTTGGAACAAGTGAAGAGAGAGAAAATCCTCTTCATAGCCGGCGGAGTGGGAACGGCTCCGGTCTATCCGCAGGTGAAATGGCTGCACGAACACGGAATAGAGGCCGACGTAATCATAGGCGCAAAGAGCAAAGATTTGCTCATCATGACCGAGGAGATGAAGAAGGTGGGCAACGTATATATAGCCACCGACGACGGCAGCGAGGGCTTCCACGGCCTTGTGACACAACTGATGAAGGACCTCATCGACAATCAGGGCAAGAAGTATGACAAGGTGGTTGCCATAGGCCCGATGATAATGATGAAGTTCGTGGCGCTGGCCACCAAAGAGTATGACCTGAAAACCATAGTGAGCCTCAACACACTGATGGTGGACGGAACGGGCATGTGCGGTGCGTGCAGGGTGAGCGTGGGCGGCAAGACCTACTTCACCTGCGTGGACGGTCCCGAGTTCGACGGCCATCTGGTGGACTTCGACGAGGCGATGCGTCGTCAGGGTATGTATAAGAGCCAAGAGCAACGCGCGGCAGCCATCGCCGAAGAGCGCGAAAACGGTCACAAATGTCGCATAGGACTCGACAAATAGGTCCGCAGGCAGACAACAGATAAAAAGCAAAGAAGAAACAAAAAGAGAAGAGAACAAAGATATGGCAAACAAAATTCCGAGGGTGGCTGTGAGAGAGCAGGACCCGAAAGTAAGAGCAACAAACTTCGAGGAGGTTTGTTACGGATATAATCTCGAAGAGGCCCGTTTGGAGGCATCGCGCTGTCTGCACTGCCGCAAACCGATGTGTGTGGCCCACTGTCCGGTGTCGTTGAACATCCCGCAGTTCGTGGCCGAGGTGGCCGAAGGAAACATAGCCGAGGCGGCCCGCATCATAGCGGAGGACTCGCTGCTGCCGTCGATATGCGGTCGCGTATGTCCGCAGGAGTCGCAGTGCGAGGGAGCATGCGTGCTGGGTATCAAGGGCGAGCCGGTGGCCATAGGAAAGATTGAGAGATTCGTGGGCGACTGGGAGTTGGAGAACGGCTCGAAGGAGCAGGCGAAGATAGAGAGCAACGGCCACAAGGTGGCAATCATAGGCAGCGGTCCGTCGGGACTCGCATGCGCATCGGACCTCGCAAAACAGGGGTATCAGGTGACCGTATTCGAGGCGTTGCACAAGTTGGGCGGCGTGTTGCAGTATGGTATTCCGGAGTTCCGTCTGCCGA
>JAZODY010000301.1:0-1544 GCA_045597245.1 Tidjanibacter sp. | reverse complement strand
CATCGTGTGTCGTCTGCTTTGACGTTCCATCACTTTACGTTTCGGTGTCGGCATTGCCGTATGGCGCCCGATAAACATGCCGCCGTCGCACTCAATCCGCGGATTTGCTTTTAGAATTTATTGGGCTACCTTTGCGGCATGAAAAAGAGATTGGTAATAGTGGGATGCGGACGTCTGGCTGGTATCGTGGCCGACGCGCTTTTGAGGGGCTTGTTGCCCGAATATGAATTGGTAGGAACCCTGTCGCGCTCCTTTGAGAGTGCCGCGACGTTGGCTTGTCGCATGCGGAACGAAGGAGTCTCGTGTGTGCCATGCAGCAACCTCGACGAGTTGCTCGACCTGCAACCCGACATTCTGGTTGAGACGGCATCTCCCGCCGCAATGCGTCAGCTGTCGTTGCCGACCCTTTCGCGCGGAGTGTCGATAGTGACCCTCTCCATAGGGGCATTTGCCGACCAAGATTTCTACAACGAGGTCATTGCCGTTGCGCGAGAGCATGGCAGCAGGGTCTATCTGGCGTCGGGAGCCACCGGAGGTTTCGATGTGTTGCGCACCGTGGCCCTCATGGGGGGGGGTGCCACCGCCGAGTTCTTCAATGAGAAAGGACCGGCCGGTCTTCGCGGCACGCCCGTCTATGACGACTCACTGCAACATGAACAACGTGTCGTCTTCCGCGGTACGGCCACCGAGGCAATCTCTCTGTTTCCGACCAGAGTGAATGTGACCGTTGCGACATCGCTCGCCTCGGTGGGGCCCGAGAAGATGAATGTGACCATGCAGTCCTCGCCCTATTTCAAGGGAGATACGCAACGTGTGGAGGTACGCAACAATCAGGTGCGTGCCGTTGTGGATGTTTACAGCACCACGAGCGAGATTGCAGGATGGTCAGTGGTGAGCGTTCTGCGCAATATAGTGTCACCCATTGTATTCTGACAAGTTGGCCAACACCTTCTCGCTCAGACGGTCGAATGCCTGACGGGTGCGGCCCGTCGATACGTTCACGCAGTGCACTTTGGGGTGGTTGAGCAGATGCGCTCCGCCCAGTGCGCCCAACGTGTCGCAATAGCAGAGGTTGTCGCCTTCGAGCCATTTGAGCATTGGAGCCTCGTCCCATGCGGGTGACAGACCGGTGTTGAAGAGAATTTTTTTGTTCCCCAACTTTTCGAACTGCTCTTCGTGCAGCAATACGGTATTTTTGTTCAGGCAGCAGAATATAACCTCGTTGTACTCTAAAAGGTCGTTCAGCGGCATGAATCGGTATCCCTTTTTTGCGGCGTGGCTCTTTTCGCCGCGGGCGAAATAACTCACCTCGGCGCCGAAGAACTTCATGGCATCGGCAATCATTCCGCCCGACTTGCCAAGTCCCACCACGCCTACTTTCAGTCCGGTGATTTCTCTCGGCATGCCCTCCCACGGCTCCATGCCGAAACCATGCAGGCAGCGTACCAGTTCACTCACCACATACTCCACCACACCTTCGTCACCATAGTCGCGTATTCCCGTAACCGTTATTCCGCGTGAGGCCGCATAGCGGATGTCCACAT
>JAZODY010000300.1:0-3563 GCA_045597245.1 Tidjanibacter sp. | reverse complement strand
GCCACTGCTCGAAGGTGTGCTGCATCACAGGTGTGAAACAGGCCATCGAGATAAAGCAGTTGTATCCCGACTGCGAGGTCTTTAATTTCTATATGGACATACGTATGTTCGGCCCGGGCTATGAGGAGTTGTATCGCAAGGCTCAGGTGGACCACAACATTCACTTCATCCGAGGAAGAATATCGGAGGCGAGTCCCACCATCGACAACCGCATTCAGATTAAGGCGGAGGATACGCTGGTCGGTCGCCCGTTGAAGATGACGGTGGATATGTTTGTGCTGATTGTGGGCATGGAGGCGAGTGAGAATAATAAGGATTTTGCTTTGTGTCGCGGTTTGCAACAGGCTCCCAACAGATTCATGCAGCCGTTGGATGCGTTTTGGAACAATACGGCGTCGGGTTGTCCGAATATTTTTTATGCCGGTGCTGTTACCGCTCCCAAGAATATAGGCGACAGTATAAATGAGGGGGTTACGGCAGCCATGAAGGTTATTGAAAAGATGAGCGACTAATAATATTGAGGGAGGAGAGAGTATGGCGCTTAATTTCGGTTTTACCATATCGCAGGCCCGTTCGGTCAATCTCGACACGTCGGATTGGGCGTTGGTTGAGAAGGTGCTCGCGCGTTTCCCCGAGTTGCAGAGTTGCATCGCGTGCGGTTGCTGTACGGCCACCTGCACGGCGGGCAATCTCACCAATTATAATTTCCGCAGAGTGCATACACTGGTGCGCAGAGGAGAGTTTAAGGGATTGTTTGAGGAGGTGAGCAAGTGTATGTTGTGTGGCAAGTGTCGTCTGGTCTGCCCGCGCGGTATCAATACGAGAGCTGTTGCATTGTTTTTGAAGAGTGAATTGGAGGGCAGAAGATGAGAGAGTTTTACAGTCCGTTCATTCTGCCGTTTGTCTTCGGCACGTTGTTCCTGCTGGTTACCATTGTGGTCAAGTGGGGCAGTTGGGTGTTGCACCTCTCTCGCAAGGAGAAGAACATGATATGGCGAGGTATTCCCACCGTGGCCACGTTGAAGGCGGCTTGGGAGGTGGTGATGGAGTCGCTGTTGCACAGAAAGATATTCAGGGTCAATCCGGTGTTGGGATATATGCACATGAGTTTGGCTTTCGGCTGGTTTCTGCTCATTTCGGTGGGTATGGTCGAGGCGGCAATGACCATCGGCATCACTTCGCCGTTGCATGCCCATGTCTTTTACCGCTATTTCGATACGGCCGCTCATGCGGGACCTAATATCATGTCTCATGTCATGGATGCGCTCTTGGCGTTTGTGCTCTCGGGTGTTCTGTTGGCATGGTTCAAGAGGGTGAGGTCGAAGATGTTGGGCATGAAGAAGACAACACGCCATGTGTTGTTCGACCGCATGGCGCTTACGGCTCTGTGGTTTATCTTCCCGTTGCGACTTACGGCCGAGAGTCTTATGTCGGCCATCAAGCATAACGGCGGATTTCTCACCGGAACATTGGGAGACATGATTGCCGCAACGGGGCTGCCGTTCGATATGATTGTGGAGCTAAATTCGGCGGCATGGTGGTGCTATTCGCTGGCGTTGGGGCTGTTCTTCGTGGCGATGCCATTCTCGCGCTATATGCACATTTTTACCGAGATACCGCTCATATTCTTGAAACACTATAAGCTGCGGGTGAGGGAGGTGCCGGGCAGTTTGGATAATTTCCAGTTGCAGGCGTGTTCGCGTTGCGGAATCTGCATCGACCCTTGTCAGTTGCAGTCTCAGGCCGGAATCAATGATGTGCAGTCGGTATATGCTGTGCGCGACCGCAGGTACGGATGGCTCAGTCGGGAGGTGGCCGACAACTGTCTGATGTGCGGCCGTTGCGAGGAGAAGTGTCCTGTGGGTCTGGACCTCAATATGTTGCGTCTCGGTGGCAGGACCAAACTGAGAGCCGGTGCCGAGGCAACCGCAGGTCGATTCGATTATGTGAACGGTCAGGACCGCTCATCGGGTGAGGGAAAGGTGGGCTATTTTGCGGGATGTATGACACTGCTCACTCCGGCCGTAATGCAGGCCATGGAGAAGATTTTCAAGGCAGCGGGTGAAGATGTCTGGTTTGCCGATAGGGATGGAGGTGTATGTTGCGGTCGTCCGTTGAAGTTGTCGGGTGCCGTTGAGGATGCGCGCAAGATGATGAATTATAACGAAAAACTGTTCCGCGACCACGGAATCACCACTCTGGTCACTTCGTGCCCCATCTGTCTGCGTGTTTTCCGCGAGGACTATCGGTTGGAAGGCATTGAGGTTTTGCATCACACCGAGTATATTCTACGTCTTATTCGTCAGGAGCGCCTGTCGGTGCGCAAGACGGGCGAATCTTACACCTATCATGACCCTTGCGAATTGGGTCGTGGAAGCGGTATCTATGACGAGCCGCGCGATATTATCCGCTGTTTGGGTACTCTGCTCGAACCCAACCATGCGAGGGAGAACGCTTTTTGTTGTGGCAGCAGTTTGGCAAACACCGCCATCAGCGATTCTCAACAGCGTATGATTGCCGATGCGGTTGCCAATGAATTGGAGGCTACGGGGGCATCTCAGATAATCACTGCATGTCCGTTGTGCAAGAAAGCCATTGCGAGAGGCACGCAACGTCCCATTGCCGACATAGCTCAGATTGTGGCCGAAAATTGCTGACATCTCCTTGTGCCGCCATTCGTGGTGCGCGAGAGTTGTTATGCGGCGCACAAGTTGTAGGGAATCGAGAACTCGGAGGGTTAGCCGCATTGTTCGGGAGATGCAAGAAACGATATAGCAAACAAAGCCCCCGACGAAACAAATGGTTTCGTCGCGGGCTTTGTTTTTTTATCTCTTATAGCGACTTTGCTCTGCCGTTTGGCCGCTTCGTCGCAACGACTGACAATTACCAGTTGAGAATCTTGTAGAAGTCAAACTCCTCGGGATTTGCCACATAGGCTTTGGCTGCCTCATAGTCTTCGGGAGTGATGTAGTTCAACAGATTCTTCACAACGCCCTGGAACTGGTCGCCCTCGGCATTGACCAGACGGGGAGGAATCTTTCCACTTTCGGGGTCTTGCAGGTCTTTGAGGTAGAGAGGTTTAACCTCGCCAGACTGATTCACGAACACCATGCAGCCGGTTTTGCCCTCGCTGAACAGTTTGTAAACACCCATACCCATCTCCGAGCAGTAAACCAAGTCGTAACCGATGGGGTCTTGGCAACGTACCTCGTAACCGATTTCTACGGGACGCGATTTCACTTTCAGGCCCAGAGCCTTCACGCGTTTCTCCAACATCTCGTTGAATACGTGAGCCTTCGATACTTTACCCAACTCGGGATGGCCGTGCTCGTCGTAGGTAAAGTTGATGCCTGCATTCTTAATCTCTTCGTCGCTCAACTCGTGGAACACACCCTCCGAGATGACGGCAACACCGTAGTCCATACCCATCAATTTGCGTTTGATGATGGCCGAAACAACCAGATTCACAATCTTGTCCACCGTGATTTCCGTCTTGTTGAACATCTCGGGAATCACAATCATGGGGTAGTGGCAGGCAGTACCGATACCGAATGCCAGATGAC
>JAZODY010000299.1:0-1844 GCA_045597245.1 Tidjanibacter sp. | reverse complement strand
GTATCTCCGGGCTTACGCAAGTGACGGATAATGTAGTCCGATTGCAGATTCACGATGAATCCGAACAGGAATACTCCCAAACCGATATAGAAATAGGGTTTCGAGAACCAATCAGCATAGTAGTTCTCGGGCGAAACGTAGAAGAGCCAACCACCCTGCATCAAAGCATTCAGTGTATTGAAAGTCATACCCATCAACACAATGCCGGCCGGCATCTTCGAATTTCCGCGAATAAGCATCGGGAAGATAAATGAACGTTGGAAATAGTGGGTCTGAAAAATAAGCAATAGTGCGAGCAGCACAGGATTGCAAACTCTTTCCGAGCAGAGCCACAGAGCCAACATCGCAAAAAATACGGGCGACTCCATCAGCACCCAGCCTATCTTATTGGGGATGGGGAAACCGAATTTAGGGTTGAACAGATAACCATATCCGGCCTCAAAAAAGTACAATGCAATGAAGACAAGCAATGCAACTGCCGCCATTATCACAAGAAAAAGTGTGAAGTTTTCTTGAAGAAAAATTGTAAAATTACTCATAGGTCAATTCTCGTTGGGTTAATCTTCTGTATAACTTCGCAAAGATATATAAAATCTTTGATTATCACACCAGAAGTGTAGAAGTAATTTCACAAGTTGCGCCAATGCCACAGCAAATATTCGAAAAACAGACTAATCTGCATACCTCCGCAACAACAAACAACTACTCTACATATAGAACAAGCCCTTTGAGATATTCACCTTCGGGGTGATATATATTAATCGGGTGGTCGGTTGGCTGGGTGAGTTGATGAAGAATCCGCACTTTGCGCCCCGCAATGGCCGCAGCGGTAAACACCGTAGTACGAAAGAGTTCTTTCGAAACCGCCTGCGAACAGGAGAAGGTAAACAGAATACCACCGCTCTTGATTTGCGACAAGGCTCTTGCATTCAAGCGTTTGTAGCCCTGCATTGCATTACCAAGGACTTTATGATGCTTGGCAAAAGCGGGTGGGTCGAGAATAATCATATCGTACTTGTCACCGATATCTTTCAAATACTCCACAGCATCACAGGCAAGCGAGGAGTGTGGAGCATCAGTGCCAAAATTGAGTTTGATATTTTCATCCACAAGACGGACAGCCCTCTCCGAAGCATCTATCGAGCAGACCTCCTTGGCCCCACCGGCAAGCGCATATACCGAGAAACCTCCGGTGTAGCAGAAGGTATTGAGCACCGTTCGACCTGCCGCATATCTGCCGACAAGTTCGCGATTGAAGCGTTGATCGATAAAGAATCCCGTCTTTTGACCCTCCTCCCAATTAACCAAGAACTTATGCCCGTTTTCAAGAACAATATTTTCTCTCTCGGCCGAGCCATATAAATAGCCGTCTATGGGGTTGAGATTGGCCTTAAACGGGACGGTCTGCGAACTCTTGTCATAGACTGCCTTGATCTTATCTCCAAAAACCGAAACTATCGCCTCGGCAATCTGGTGACGGGAACGATACATACCCACCGAGTGACACTGCACGACGGCCACATTGCCATATATATCGACCACAAGGCCCGGGAGGTTATCCCCCTCTCCATGTATAAGGCGGTAGCAGGTAGTATGTTCACACTCCGTAAGTCCGAGCGTACGGCGCACATCGTAAGCACTTGCTATGCGCTCACGCCACCACTCCGCATTAATCTCCTCTTCCTCGAAAGAGAGCACTCGCACTGCTATGGAACCTATCTGATAGTGTCCGCGGGCAAGAAATTCACCTTTTGCGGTGTAGAGATCGACAACATCACCCTCGGCAATGTTGCTCTCATTCTCGATAGAATAGATCGCACCCGAGAATATCCACGGATGGCGAC
>JAZODY010000298.1:0-2556 GCA_045597245.1 Tidjanibacter sp. | reverse complement strand
CAGTACACCCACGCCCGCATCCGTTCCATCATCCGCAAGGCCGATGAGACGGGGGTGAAATATGACGATTTCTCGGGCGCAGAGTATCTGCCGGAGGAGGTGGAACTCATCAAATATATGGCCGACTTCGCGGGTGTGGTGCGTCAGGCAGGCGACACCTATTCGCCCTCGGTGATTGCCAACTATGTATATGAATTGGCCAAGATGTTCAACGGATATTATCACGACCACTCTGTTTTGCGCGAGGAGAACGAGCAGGTGCGTGCCATGCGTATAGTGTTGTGCCGTCAGGTGGCTGTAATCATTGCACGAGGCATGAAACTGCTGGGCATCGATGTTCCGGAGCGCATGTAGCATCTGACCTATGTGCGGCAGGTTGCACAATGGTAAGCGGGGTGTCCCTTGTCGGAGGGACACCCCGCATTGTTGTTGATGGCACGGCGGGGTTTTGATGAAGAGATGACGGATTCATCTGCCGCCGCACCTCCGAAAAGAACCTGCGAAACAGAACCGTGCGGCGACTATTTCGAACTCTTCTTGGTGTACTGGTTTATTCCGGTGGGATTGTTGCTGCGTGAGCCGCTGCCGGCCGAGCCCGATGTTGTGGATGAACTCTTGGCCGAGGGGCTCTTTGCGCGTGAGGTCGATTTCTCCGACTCTTTGCTCCGGCTCGTCGATGAGCGGGTGGCCGATTTGCTGTTTGACTCTTTCATGATGTTGGTTTTTTGTTTGTTAAACTAATAGATTCTTTCTTGCGTATGAACTTGACGAACTATGCGGGGTCGTGCACCTTTTCGCGATGCATGTCGCCCTCTTTGGCGTCGTAGTCACACCACTCTATGTTCTTGGTGGCCGTAGCGCGTTTTATCTCGCCGCTGCGCTCTTTGCTGAGCTTCTTGTCGGCGGCACGCACCGAGGCGTCCGTACGGTCCGAACCGCGAATCTCCATCTCGGTCAGCCCGTCGGTCTTGCGCACAAATTCGAGCGGATTCTCCACATACTGCCACTCTTCTCCGAATCCGGTGCTCTTCCCCTCGTTCCACGGACCGCGAACACCCTTGTCGCCCACCGAATGCTTGGAGTACATGTTGCTGTAACGAGGGTCGCTTTGCAATATTCCCGGAGGGAAATTGGGCCGAATGGTTTCCAGCGCGGCTTCGAATTGTTGGAAGTGGGCCACCTCGCGTGTCATCAGGAAGTTGAGTGTGGCCAACACATCCTTGTCGTCGGTGAACTGCATGAGGTACTCATAGACAATCTTGGCTCTCGACTCCGAGGCAAGGTTGGAGCGCAGGTCCACCGTAAGGTCACCATTGGCATTGACGTAGCCGCTCTGCCAGGGCACACCCTCGCAATCGGTAAGGCGCGGACCGCCAGCCGAGAGCAGGCCGAACTGAGGACTCACCGAAAAACACGAATGGATGAACTCGTCTTTCAGGAAACCGTCGCCGAATATGTCGTTCTTTTCGGCTGCATCTTTCAGCTTTCCGTTCACGCCCGAGAGCAACATCTGTATCGTGGCACCCACTATTTCAAGGTGCCCCAACTCCTCGGCGGCAATGTCCATCAACATGTCATATTTGTCGGGGTAGGGATTGTGACAGGCAAAGGCCTGCACAAAATACTGCATACATGCGCTCAATTCTCCGTTGCCGCCACCGAACTGCTCCAACATAAGGCGTGCAAAGCGCGGGTCGGGTCGCGACACACGCGCCTTGAACTGTAACTCTTTGGAATGGTAAAACATATATTCAACAGGTTAAAAATGGTTAAACATCTGCCGTTCGTGGTCCGTGACGATAGTGCCACGGGTCAGAAACATGCACCGTTCCGAGAGCAAAAGCCTTGCCATAGTTTCCGGCGATGATAAAAAAACAGAGGTCCTTCTCGGTGGAAAGACCTCTGTTTTCGCCCCTGATTATGCGGGGCACAATCTCTTTCGATTAGGCGTCCAATGCGATAGCCTCGCTCGGGCAAACGTCTGCACAAGCGCCGCACTCGATACATTTATCGGCATCGATAACGTAAGCAACACCCTCCGAAATAGCCTCTACGGGGCACTCGCCGATGCAAGTTCCGCAACCGACGCACAAATCGGGATTAATTTTGTAAGCCATTTTATAATCTTTTTGTGTGTTAAAAATAGATTGTGTAATCTTCCACAAAGATATAAATCTTTTTTTCAATACGCTCAAAATTCCCCTCTTTTTTGCCGTCGTTCAAATCTTTTGCTCTTTTGTTCTCGTTTCCGACCTCTCCTTGCTCCCCGCACACCTTCTCATTGTTCTGATGCTCTTCTCCTGTGGACTTTCCATCCGACCTGTTTTGTGCCACGTTTACATCGCATTACCCACATCGCTCCTTGCCCTTGCCCTTGCCCTTGCCCTTGCCCTCTATCCTTAATACAGACGGTTTGCGTCCGGTCTGCGTCCGACGGGTCCGTGCCTGCGCCGCCATAAAATAAAGAGCCTGTCTAACAAGTTTTTTTGTTAGGCAGGCTTGTTTGTTGCTGTGGATTTTTTTTGGGAAGGGGCAAAATTTAGATAGTTGAAAAGC
>JAZODY010000297.1:0-2016 GCA_045597245.1 Tidjanibacter sp. | reverse complement strand
TTCTCTTGTCTTCCTAAGACCGCTTGGCCTCCGACTTAAAAATTAAGCCTCCGAACATACTTCGGGGGCCTGCCATATCTCGTCACACACATCACCTCCTTTTGCCGTTCCCGTGCGCCTCTTCTTCGTGGAGGTTGTCGCCATTGCGACACCACAACGCATTGCGCACATGCGGTCGGTGCATGTGTCGAAATCTTCTACCATCCGGACTGTGACCGTCGGTATCGGAATTTCACCGATTCAGTCCCCTTGCCTCTGCGTCGTGCGGTCCGAGAACTGTCGGCCGTCTTGCAAAATAGCTCGGAGAGTCGTGGACTGTAACCACCGGTGGGGAGTTTCACCCCGCCCCGAAGATTGTTTTCGATTACAAATATATATATAAATAGTGATTCTCCTACTCCTGCCGCTCTTTTTTTGCGTTTTTGACCAATAACCCCGTTTTTGTTTGTTTCATAACCATCATAACCAAAAGAGAAGAACGCCTTCGGCACTCTTCTCTCTCTTAGTAGCGGAGGTGGGACTCGAACCGCACGACCTTCAGGTTATGAGCCTGACGAGCTACCAACTGCTCTACTCCGCGATATATCATTCGTCACCTCAACAGGATTGATTACCTCTTCGGCGCAAAATCATTGCAAATATAGTGCAAAATATTCTCCCGACCAAATTTTATGACCGTTTTTATTTCGATGGCTGTGTAATCTGCTGACAACCAGCGAAACTTTTTCGCGTCGTCCCTCTCGGTTTACTTGCGGCGATAGTCGATGAACTCAAACGGATATTCAAAACTCTCTCCGCGTTCATGACGCTCGCGGAACTCTTCCTCCCACTCAGGACCAATCTCGGGAAACGAGGTGTCGCCCTCATAGGTGCGGCACACGCGTGTCAGGTAAATCTTGTCGGCCAACTTCATCGCCTGCCGATAGATTTCGCCGCCACCTATTATATATATCTCCTCCTCGCCCTCACACAGCGCAATCGCCTCAGACAACGAGCCGCACACCTTGCAACCCTCTATTGCCAACGCTCTGTTGCGAGTGATGACTATGTTGGTGCGATTGGGCAGCGGGCGGCCCAACGATTCATAGGTCTTTCGACCCATCACCACCGGATGGCCCGTAGTGATGGCCTTGAATCGCTTGAAATCTTCCCTGATGTGCCACGGCATGGCGTTTCCCGCACCTATCACACCGTTCTCGGCTGCGGCTGCTATGATGGCTATCATACTGCTATGGGGGCTTTTATCGTCGGCCACGGGTCGTAACCTTCGAGGGTGAAATCTTCATACTTGAAGTCGAAAATCGATGCGACCTCCTTGTTTATCTTCATCTCCGGCAGACTGCGCGGGGTACGCGAGAGCTGCTCGTTCACTTGGTCGAAGTGGTTGAGATAGATATGGGCGTCGCCCAACGTGTGGACAAACTCTCCCGGCTCCAAATCCACCACCTGCGCCATCATCATGGTCAGCAGTGCATATGAGGCTATATTGAACGGTACGCCCAGAAAGATGTCGGCACTGCGTTGATATAGTTGGCAGGAGAGTCGCCCCTCGGCCACATAGAACTGGAACAGAGCATGACACGGCGGCAGAGCCATCTCCTCTATCTCGGCCACGTTCCATGCGCTCACTATGTGGCGACGCGAGTCGGGATTGTTTCTCAGGCTCTCCACGAGCTTGCTTATCTGGTCGATGTGACCGCCCTGCGGAGTGGGCCAGCTGCGCCACTGGTAACCGTAGACATGGCCCAAGTCTCCGTTCTCATCGGCCCATTCGTCCCAGATGGTCACCTTGTTGTCGTGAAGATATTTGATGTTGGTGTCGCCCTTCAAGAACCACAGCAACTCGTGGATTATGGAGCGCAGGTGCAACTTCTTGGTTGTCAGTACGGGAAATCCGGCACTCAAATCAAAACGCATCTGGTGACCGAATATGCTCTTTGTTCCCGTTCCGGTGCGGTCGCTCTTCACCACACCCTCGTTCATCACCTTGCTCAGCAGGTCGAGATATTGTTTCAT
>JAZODY010000296.1:0-4126 GCA_045597245.1 Tidjanibacter sp. | reverse complement strand
TGAAACTCATTTTCTGGTGGTGGCAGAGCGGCCATACATATATTACCAAACAAAAGTGGTGGGTATTGACACCCACCACTTTTGTTTGGCAATCCTCTTGCGGAGTTTATGCAAGTGCTATGTCGAGAACCTCTTTGTTGCTCTTTACATAGCGGAAAGTGAGGCCCTTGATGTACTCCTCCTTTATCTCCATTATGTCCTTGCGGTTGTCCTCGCTCAGAATGATTTCGGTTATCCCCGCGCGCTTTGCGGCCAGAATCTTCTCCTTTATTCCGCCCACCGGCATGACTCTGCCGCGCAACGTGGTTTCGCCCGTCATGGCTATGCGTTCCTTCACCATGCGCTTGGTGTAGGTCGATACGATGGAGGTCATCATGGTGATTCCGGCACTCGGACCGTCTTTCGGAATGGCTCCCTCGGGTACGTGGATGTTGATGTCGAACTTCTCGAAGAGAGTCGGGTCGATGTTCAACTCCTTGTAGTTGGCTTTCACCCACTCCAACGCTATCGTTGCCGACTCTTTCATTACGTCGCCCAGATTTCCCGTAAGGCTCAGCGCTCCTTTGCCCGGGCTCAGCACCGACTCTATATATAATATGTCGCCGCCTACCTCGGTCCATGCAAGGCCGGTCACCACGCCCAATATGCCGCCCACATTGTAGGTGTCTTTCAGGAATTTGGGCATTCCCAAAATCTTTTCCACCTGCTCTGCACTCAGTTCGGCATCGAACTCCTCCTCAAATCCTATGCTCTTGGCACGCGAGCGGGCCACCTTTGCCAACATCTTGTCCAGCGTTCTCACTCCGGCTTCGCGTGTGTATTCCGAGATAATCTTCTCCATTACCTCCGACGATATGCTCAACTTGTCGGCCGGCACGCCGTGAGCCTCGCGCTGTTTGTCGAGCAGATGACGCATGCCTATCTCCACCTTCTCCTCCATGATGTAGCCCGGGATGTTTATCATCTCCATGCGGTCGCGCAATGCGGGGTTGATGTTGGCCACATTGTTGGCCGTGGCTATGAAGAGCACCTTCGAAAGGTCATATTCGGTGTCGAGATAGTTGTCGTGGAAAGTGGTGTTCTGCTCGGGATCGAGCACCTCCAACAGAGCCGACGACGGATCGCCGTGATTACCGACGCCTATCTTGTCCACCTCGTCGAGAATAATTACCGGATTGGACGACTCGCAACGCTTGATGGTCTGTATTATTCTTCCCGGCATTGCGCCTATGTAGGTGCGTCTGTGTCCTCTTATCTCTGCTTCGTCGTGCAAGCCGCCCAATGAGATGCGACCGAACTTGCGACCCAACGAATCGGCCACCGATTTGCCGAGCGAGGTCTTACCCACTCCCGGGGGGCCGTAGAGGCAGAGTATCGGTGATTTCAGGTCGCCTTTGAGCTTTATGACGGCCAGATGTTCCAATATGCGCTCCTTTACTTCATCCAATCCGAAGTGGTCTTGGTCGAGATGTTTGCGGGCGCGATTGAGGTCCAGATTGTCCTTCGTATATTTGTTCCACGGCAACTCCAACATCAATTGCAGATAGTTGAACTGTACCGAGTACTCCGCAATCGAGGGGTTGAGTCTCTCCAATTTGGATATCTCTTTCTCAAACAGGGCCGCCGTCTGCTTGCTCCACTTTTTCTTCTTGGCCTGTTTGCGCATCTGCTCTATCTCGGCCTCGTCGTTACCGTCGCCCAACTCCTCCTGTATGGTTCTGATTTGCTGTTGCAGGAAATACTCCTTCTGTTGCTGGTCTATGTCCTGCTTTACCTTGCTTTGTATCTTGTTCTTCAACTCCACCAACTGTTGCTCCCTGATGAGAATCTCCAACAGACGACGAGCTCTGGCCAGAAGACCCGGTGCCTCCAACAGGCGTTGGCGATCGGCATCTGCGAGGTCGAGGTTGGAGCAGATGAAGTTAATCATGCCGCGCGGATTGTCTATGTTCTTTATTGCGAACGTGGCCTCTTTTGGCATGTTGGACGAGATGTTGATGATATTCAGCGCCACATCGCGTATCGAATCGACCAGAGCGTTGAACTCCACATTGTTCTTGTCGGGAGCAGAATCTTTCAGCACTTCCACCGTGGCGGTGAAATAGGGGGCGGATGAGAGAAACTCCCTTACCTCAATCTTGGCCAGTCCGTGCAGAATGACGGTGAGATTGCCGTTGGGCATCTCGAGAATCTTCAATACACGTGCGGCTGTACCTATGCGATACATGTCGTCAGAGGCAGGGTGCTCCACGTCGGACTCCTTTTGTAGCACTGCGCCGAGGATACTGCCGGCACTCTCCACCTCACGAATCAGTTTTATGGATTTGTTGCGGCCCACCGTTATGGGGGTTATGGAACCCGGGAACAGGACCGAACTTCTCAATGTCAATATAGGCAACACGTTGGGCAACGCTGTGTTCTCACCGGCCTCGTCTTCGTCGTCGGCGAGAATGGGGATGACCTGCTGGCCGCCCTCCATCATATCCGAAATTCCGGTTACGATATCCACTTCTATTATACCCTCTTTTTCACTCATAATCTTACCTGAATGTTTTATTAACCGCGCAAATATACGAACTTTAATGCTATTGCAATCTATCATAGAACGGAAACAATCACCAATTTATTAACAAATTCGATGAAAAATAGTATATTTGCCGATTATATAGCAAAATCAGTGCAAAACATTATACGTAGTATGAACAAGCAGTGCATTGCGGACAAATATACGCCGCAGGAGATAGAATCGAAATGGTATGACTACTGGGTGGAGCGCGGTCTGTTCCACTCCGAACCCGACGAAAGAGAACCCTACACCATCGTCATTCCGCCGCCCAACGTGACCGGTATGTTGCATATGGGCCACATGCTCAACAATACGCTCCAAGATGTTCTGGTGCGTCGTGCGCGCATGTCGGGCAAGAATGCGTGCTGGGTCCCCGGTACCGACCATGCCTCCATCGCAACCGAAGCAAAGGTGGTGGCAAGACTCAAAGCGCAGGGTATCGACAAGTCGTCGCTCACGCGCGAGCAGTTCCTCGAACACGCATGGCAGTGGAAGGAAGAGCATGGCGGCATCATTCTGAAACAGTTGCGCAAGCTGGGTGCTTCGTGCGATTGGGACCGCACATGTTTCACTATGGATGAGGAACGTAGCAGGAGTGTCATCAAGGTCTTCGTGGACCTCTTCAACAAAGGACTCATCTATCGCGGTGTGCGCATGGTGCACTGGGACCCCGCGGCTCAGACGGCACTCTCGGACGAGGAGGTTATCTATCGTGAGAGTCAGGGCAAACTCTACTATCTGCGCTATAAAATCGAGGGCAGCGAGGAGTATGTTATTGTCGCCACCACCCGTCCCGAGACCATTCTGGGAGATACGGCACTGTGTGTCAATCCCAACGACCCGCGCTATGCGGCTTTGAGAGGCAAGAAGGTGATTGTTCCTCTGGTGGGACGAGCCATTCCTGTCATTTTCGACGACTATGTGGACATCGAGTTCGGTACGGGTGCGCTGAAAGTGACCCCCGCACACGATGTGAACGACTATATGTTGGGCGAGAAGTACAACTTGGAGGTTATCGACATATTCAATCCCGACGGCACCATCAACGGAAAAGTGGGAATGTATGAGGGTATGGACCGCTTTGAACTGCGTGATAAAATCATGGAGGACATCGTTGCCGCGGGTCTTATGGAGAAGACAGAGGTCTATACCAACAATGTGGGTTACTCGGAGCGTACGGGTGTGCCCATCGAGCCCAAACTCTCGATGCAGTGGTTCTTGAAGATGGAGGGACTTGCCAAACCGGCTCTCGAAGTGGTGATGAACGACGAGGTGAAGTTTACGCCCGCAAAGTTCAAGAACACTTATCGTCATTGGATGGAGAACATAAAGGATTGGTGTATCTCGCGTCAGTTGTGGTGGGGACACCGCATCCCTGCGTGGTATCTGCCCGCGGGCGGATATGTGGTGGCCGAGAGTGTGGAGCAGGCGTTGGAGTTGGCGCGCGAGAAGAGCGGCAATGCAGAGTTGCAGGCGGCCGACCTGAAACAGGATGAGGATGTGCTCGACACTTGGTTCAGTTCATGGCTGTGGCCCATCTCGGTGTTCGACGGCATTAAC
>JAZODY010000295.1:0-3632 GCA_045597245.1 Tidjanibacter sp. | reverse complement strand
GCTGGGCTTGATTACCACCAAGCCCGTAGCGCGGTCGATAGCCGAGACGTTACCCCACGTAAATATCACAAGTCCGTGACGAACAAGGTCAAGGTTTGCCTTGAACACCCGTTCTTTCAATGCCTCCAACATATTTTTACGACTTTTTTCTTACAGTCTTTTCGTCACTTAATTCAATGTTTTCTCTACCAGAAAATCGAATAGGTGACAATCATTATAATCAAAATTCCCAACGAACCGAGCACAAGGCCGCCGTTGAACTTGAACAAATCGTTCGAGTTGTCATAAGCCTTCTCATCCTTGTTCGGGCACTTGGTGTTGGTGTAGAGGATGAATGCAATGAAACCGAGCATGGCGGCCAGAGTGAAGATTGCCTCGAAAGCGTAATTCTTCAACGGAGCCGAATAGATGATGCCCAGCACCACGCAGATTACTGCCAGCACACCCAGCACGATGCTTGCCTTCAAGGCACCCTTGTCGTTTAGGCGAGCCTGATTCTCATCCTTAACCGAGTGGCTCTTATCGAGCAACGAGATAACCACAGCGATGAATACCAGCACGATGAACACATATCCGTTTCTCAAAAGGAAGCCCATTTCGGGGAACATGAATTTGAATGCAACGCCCACCGGAATGGTGGCGATGGCGGTCCACAAAGCAGCCTTGTTGGTTGCCTTCTTCCAAATCAGAGCCATAGTGAACACCACGCACACTCCCGGGTAGATATAACCCGTATACTCCTGAATATATTGGAAAGCCTGATCCAATCCGCCCAACAGAGGTTTGACGGCAAGCAGCGCGATAACCAACGAAGCCAAAGCAGTCAGACGACCAACATTAACCAACGTCTTCTCCGATGCACCTATATTTATATATTTCTTATATATATCCATCGTGAAGATTGTGGAGGTACTGTTGAGCATACTTGCCAACGAAGACACGATGGCAGCAACCAAAGCCGCAAATGCCACACCCTTGATACCTGTGGGAGCGAAGTTGCTCAACAACCACGGATAAGCATCATCCGCTTTGGTAATCTCTCCGTTAAGACCTGCCGCCAACATATCCTGATTGTTGAACAGCACATAAGCCGTAATACCGGGGATAACAACGATGACGGGAATCAAAAGTTTCAAGTAGCCTGCGAAGATAAGACCTTTCTTGGCCTCATGGAGATTCTTGGCAGCCAGACCCTTCTGGATGATATATTGGTTGAATCCCCAATAACCGAGGTTGGTGAGCCAGATGGCACCGAAGATAAGAGCCAGACCCGGGAGGTCCTTAAACACATTGAACTTCGTGCCGGTGGCGGCATCCTTGACGATGGTATTGTCGGGCACAACCATATTGAGATGGCGGTCAATCTGCCCGGGCTCAACCAATCCGTTGCTGCGTACCGAGTTGAACACGTTCTTGATTCCATCCGCGAAGCTGCCGTCGAGCACATTCATCGTATTGGGGTCGGCAGCCTTGATTGCGAAGTAAGCCGTAATAAGACCACCGGACACAAGGAACACGACCTGAATAACATCGGTCCATGCCACCGATTTCAAACCGCCGTAGATGGAGTACACACCCGCAAACGCAAACAGGCCCACAACGCCCCACATAACCGGAACACCCAGCACCTGCTCCATTGCCAACGCACCCAGCCATGCAACCGAGGTGAGATTCACAAAGAGGTAGATGAGCAACCAGAAGATTGAAAACGCCAAACTCACACCCTTGTTATAGCGCTCGTCGAGCAGCTGGGGCATGGTATAAATCTTCTTGTCAATCATGATGGGCAACAAATACTTGGCCACAATGATAAGCGTCAGAGCCGCAATCCACTCATAGGCCGCGATACCGATACCGATTCTGAATCCCGAACCCGACATACCGATAAACTGCTCGGCCGAGATGTTGGCTGCAATAAGCGAGGCTCCGATTGCCCACCACGGCAATGTGCGGCCTGCCAAGAAATAGTCCTGAGAGTCTTTCTCCTCTCCCTTTTTTGGGCGTGAAATCCACAGACCCAGACCAACGACAACGATGGCATAGACTGCGAAAATCAACCAATCCCATAATTGAAATCCTGCGTTCATTCTTTAATTTGTTTTAGTTTGATTAAATATTTGTTTATTTGTCTATCTGTTCATCACATCCATCAAGCCTCCCCTTCCTCGGGACGCGGCCTGACACCCATTCACTTTATCGTTTCAAGCTTTCTCCGCTCCAATCCCTCCGCGCTCTTCATTCATAAACAACTATCGCACCGAAAATTCATAGATGCAATGGCTCGTATAGGTCTCACCCGGGCGCAAAACCACCGAAGGCCACTCGGGTTTGTTGGGCGAATCGGGATAGTGTTGCGTTTCGAGACAGCATCCGCTGCGCTGTTCATAGGCGATACCTCTCTTTCCCACGGTAGTTCCATCGAGGAAATTACCCGAATAGAACTGCACACCCGGCTCGTCGGTATAGACTCTGAGCACGATACCGCTCTTGGGCGAATAGAGTTCGGCTGCCACCTGCGTCACATCACCGGCCGTATCCAACACCCAGTTGTGGTCATAGCCGTGTCCGTTTTTGAACTGCTCGAAATCAAAGTTCTCGATTTCGGCACCGATGGCCTTAGCCGCAGAGAAATCCATAGGGGTTCCGGCTACGGGAAGAATCTCGCCGGTGGTCATATAAGTACTATCGACCGGCGTGTAGCTCGTGGAGTTGATATAGAGTTCGTCATCGAGAATGGTCTGAGTGGGGTCACCGCCGAGATTGAAGTAGCAATGGTTGGTCATGTTGATTATGGTGGCCTTGTCGGTCACTGCCTCATAGGCGATATCCAGCTTGTTGTCATTAGTGAGTGTATAGGTGACCTTTGCAGTCAGATTGCCCGGGAAGTTTTCATCGCCGTCGGGCGAGTTGCGCACCAACACGATGGAGTTGGGAGTCACCTGCTCCACCTCATAGACCTGATACTGCCAACCGGCGGGACCTCCGTGCAACGTATGTCCGAAGTTGTTGGTGGGTAACACATACTCCTGACCGTCGAGAACAAACTTACCGTCACAGATTCTGTTGGCATAACGACCGATGGATGCTCCGAAGTCAGAGGGAACATTCACATAGCTATCCACATTGTCGAAACCGAGCACCACGTCTTTCATGTTGCCTTCTCTGTCGGGCGTCATAATCGACACCACGCGACCACCGAAATTGGTAATGCACACCTCCATGCCGTTGTCGTTGGTAAGCGCATACAATCCCGTCTGTGCGCCATTTACCTCTGCTTCAAATGCCTGCGGATTGAGCCCCGAAAGGGTCAGAGCCTGTTTCGGACCGCAAGCCGTCATAAAAGCCGCAGCCACGAGAATGGAAATAAATATCTTCTTCATAATAACATTTTGTGTTTGTTTGCGGTCGCGATGTCACGGCCGGTGATTCGTAAATATTGGAACAAATATAATATTTTTTGGCTAACCCTCAACAATTAACATCCATTATTTTTGCAAACGGCCCCTCGCTTGCGGCAGCGGCCGCTCGTCGGGGTCCGATTATTGTTGAGCGACTCCTCATGTCGCCCCGTTCCACAAAGGTGACGGGGCAAAAAGAGCACTGATGTGAACAATACAAACAAACGCACACTG
>JAZODY010000294.1:0-1882 GCA_045597245.1 Tidjanibacter sp. | reverse complement strand
ATTCTTTTTTCTTATCATTATTTCAAGATTATTTGTTTTGTTTATATCGCAACGACGTCGCAAAACCACAAACAGCTGAATATCATTCCATTTATACCAAACACGCCCTCTCCCGCGTCAGCAAGTTACGGTCACATCCCTCTGGTCATCCCGCCATCCCGCCCGACCAAGCAAAAAAAATATCCCGACGCCATCGAAAATGCACCATAATAGCACTTTCGCCCCCGCTGTTTTGGGAGTGTCGGCAAAAGATTCTATATTTGCAGATTGGTTTTCCCGTTGCAGACACGAGAGCACACACCATCTCCCATGAAACGGGCCGACCGAAACCGATAAACCCGAAAAACACAATTGGCCATGTTGATAGAAATCACATTGAATTTTCCGTGGGGAAAAACACCGCAAACCAAGTTCTCGATGGAGATGTCGCGCATCCCTCAAAGAGGGGAGTGGATAGGACAATCCGACGGACAATTCGGTACTCGATACAGAGCCTTCGTAAAAGAGGTGGAGAAAGATTGTCGGTTTGTCTTCGGCGGTCATCCTCAGTATGTGAAGAACATAGGCTACCGAGACGGCAAACATGTATTGGAAGTCTCGTGCAATCCCGAAAACTACATATTGGCATGGAACTCACTGAGCGACAAGAAGATTTGCATACTCGAATCGAAGTGTCGTCCGCAGGTTGGCGATTGGATTTGCGACGACAGAGGCAAAGATGCGTGTGTCAAGTATGTGACCATAGTGGGAGAAAATCTCATCTTCATGGAGCTCTCGGAGAGCGAGGTGACGAGCGGAGTGGGCAGAGAGGTGGTCGAATTGAGTATGGCAGTTCACAACATGGCCGACGACATTCACGACATCGTGCAAAGAGTGCAAGACATCTACTACAATCTCCGCTGACACATGCGAAGCGCGGTTTTCATCGGGCGGCACAGTGCGGTCGGAAACACGGGCAGAGATGCCGACGCGGCGTGACAGCAGGTCCGGCAGAGTCCGAACAAGATGCAAAAAAAAGAGTCTATTTAAATTTAAATAATAGCAGCAGGGGCAAAAGAGCGGAAAGCCCGAAAAAACACAAAAAAAAGGAAGACTAAGGTAAATATTATTTAATAAAAGATTATGGAGTATAATTTCAAAGAGATTGAGAAGAAGTGGCAGGCGGAGTGGCAGCGTCAGCAGACCTACAAGGTGGACGTCGATTCGTCGCGCGAGAAGTTTTATGTACTCGACATGTTTCCCTACCCCTCGGGAGCGGGCCTGCATGTGGGTCATCCGTTGGGATACATTGCGTCGGACATCTATTCGCGCTACAAACGCCTCTGCGGATTCAACGTGTTGCACCCCATGGGCTACGACGCGTTCGGACTGCCCGCCGAGCAGTATGCCATCCAGACGGGACAGCATCCCGCGGTGACCACCGAAAACAACATCAACCGCTATCGCAGCCAGATGGACAAGATAGGATTCTCCTATGATTGGTCGCGCGAGGTGCGCACCTGCGAACCCGAGTACTACAAGTGGACCCAGTGGGCCTTCTTGCAGATGTACGGCCACTACTACAACAACACACTCAACCGTGCCGACAAGATAGAGAACCTCATCGCCCACTTCGAGAAGTGCGGCACCGAGGGGCTCGATGCGGCCTGCACCGAACAGCTCTCCTTCTCGGCCGAGGAGTGGAATGCCATGAGCGAAAAGGAGCAGCAGACGGTGTTGCACAACTATCGTCTGGCCTTCCGCGCCGATACGATGGTCAATTGGTGTCCGAAACTCGGAACGGTGTTGGCCAACGACGAGGTGAAGGACGGCCTGTCGGCGAGAGGCGGACACCCGGTGGTACAGAAACAGATGAAGCAGTGGTTGCTGCGCGTAACGGCTT
>JAZODY010000293.1:0-5940 GCA_045597245.1 Tidjanibacter sp. | reverse complement strand
GTTCTGGATGCGATTCATGTTGTTGTTCACCAGCGCACGATTGAAGTAGGGCAACAGGTAGGTGGAGTCGCACTCTATGGCTTTGTCGAGGTCGGCGAGAGCCTCCTCGTAGCGTTGTTGGGCCATCAGCAGGCTGCCGCGTCGGAAATAGCCCTCCGTATATTCTCTGTTGGTGCGAATGGCCTGATTGTAGTTCTCGAAGGCGCTGAGCGTGTCGCGCAGATGGAGATAGGCCGTACCGCGATTTATATAGGCATCGGCCACGCGGCTTTCGAAACGGATAAAGGTGTTGAAATCCTCAATGGCCTTATCGAACTGCTGGCTCAGAAAGAAGGTCACTCCGCGACTGTAATATGGCTCCGGACGGTCCGGACGCAGGTCTATGGCCTCCTGAAAATCTTTCAGCGCATCGTCGTAGTCGCCCAACATGGAGCGTGCGATGGCTCGATACTGATAGGCCGAGGTGTAGACCGGATTCTTCTCTATGGCCGTCGAAAAATCCTGTTCGGCACCCAATATGTCGTCCAGATTATATTTTGCAACTCCTCTCAGAAAGTATGCCTCATGTGCATCTTTGTCCACTTTGAGCAATACGTTGAGCATCTGTATGGCCTCCTTGTAGTGGTTGTTGATGAGGGACATGCGGCCCACATAGTAGAAATACTGCTTGTTGAGTTGCGCTGAACTCTCGGTCACACACAGCAGGGCAATGGCTGTTGCGAACAGCATGATTATCTTTTTGCGCACCTCTCTTTTCATCTCTTTGTCGGTCTGTTGTGGTTTCGTGCCTTCTTCCTGCCTTGTGGTGTGGGTGCAAAGGCCTAATGTTGTGTCAGTGGTTTAACGTTTTGCGGGTCGGAAATATTACTCTTTCCGCTCCTTTTTGGGTTTCATGTCCTCTTCGTCGGGCAGGCTGTCGGTGAGCTTGCGTACTAAGGCGAAGTGGTTGAAGAACTCGCGGGCAAAGACTCTCACTACGGTGTAACTCGGTATGGCAATCAGCATTCCGACAACGCCGCCCACCGAGCCGCCCACAAGTATCACTATGAATATCTCCAACGGATGGGCATTAACCTGCTTTGAGAACAGGGCCGGCTGAACAATGAAATTGTCTATCATCTCGGCAACCAACACCGAGCCGCATATCATCATCAGCATACGAGGGAATGGTATCACTCCCATAGTGGAGGCGGCCCCCACGAATATGCTTATCGCAAGACCCAGCCACGGTCCGATGTAGGGTATCACCTGCAACACACCCATAACCAAGCCCATGAAGAACGCTTCGCTCGGAGCGAATCCGCATATCAGCAACCCTATGGATACCATCAGCATCATGATGGTAACCTCGGCCAGAAGCCCCACGAAGTAGCGTGAGAGCAGATACGAAACAGAGTTGATGGCCCTATTGATGTTCTCCTCGTATCTGGGAGGGAAGAGGGCTGCGAGCATCTTCTTGAACAGATTCTCCTCCTTGAAGAAAAAGAAACTGATGAAGGTTATCGAGAACAATCCTATGGCGGTATCGGCAACGAATGACACCAGCGATGTGAGCAGATTTCCCACTTGATTAAGATTCAGCAGTTTGCTGAGCGATTGAGCCATGTTCTCAGTGATGGAGTGAGTGGAGGTGCTCACTGCGAAATACTCCTCCAAAAAGTGGTTAATCTTGCTCAGCGGCTCGTGAAACGACGACGCGAACGCCGAGAGGTCGATCTGCGACAACTCACTCACTTTGTTGAAGATTAGCGGTGTGAAGAGCAGGAAGAAGGCAATGGCTCCGCCCCAGATGATTAGCAGGGTCACAATGGAGGCCAGCCAATTCGGCATCCTCATGTTTTTTATGTGGGTACGGCGGAGAAACTTGTTGAGCGGATTGCCTATGAGGGTGATGACGGCGGCCAACAATATGTATGTCACTATGTTGCTGAAATACCACACCAGAAACACCACGATGGCGACCACCGCGGCGGCTATTATGTAGCGCGTCAATCTCGATATGTCCTTCGTGCTGCTATCCATGAGTCTTATGATTTTTTTTGCTGTCCGAGTTTTTTTGTCGTTGCTCCATTGACGGACTATTCGTTTGGTGTAGGCTCTTGGTCTCGGTCCGTCTGCCTACTTTCAGTCGGTCTGCTTATGCCGGCATTTCTGCCTGCCCCTGCTTTTGCGCCACTTTATCTTTTCAAACGTGCCAGCGGGGTTTGGGAACCGGTAACCTTCTGGCCAATCTCCACCATTATTTCGGCATCGAGCGGCAGAAACACATCAACCCTCGAACCGAACTTGATGAATCCGCACTGACTGTTCTGCTCAACCATGCGGTCCAACTCCGCGTAACTCACTATGCGACGGGCTATCAGACCTGCTATCTGGCGATAGACTATCACCTCGTGACCGGTGTCGAGTCCCACACTCATGTGCTCGTTTTTGTCCGACGATTTGGGATGGGAGGCCACAAGATATTTGCCCTCATGATAATTCTTGAACATGATGCGTCCCGCCACAGGAAACCAATTGATGTGCACATTGAAGATGCTCATGAATATTGATACCTGCAAGCGTTTCTCGCCGAAATACTCGCTCTCCACCACATCTTCTATCACCACCACCTTGCCATCGGCCGGTGCAAAAACCAGACCCTCGTCGGTGATGTGCGGGCGTGTGGGCTCGCGGAAAAATATTATCACCAGAATGAAATTAATCGCAAGCAGTGCCTCCACCGTCCATAACAACCATGCGGCCCATCCGAAGTGGGTTGCCGCCAAGCCGAACAGCAGCATCACAAATGCCATAAGGCCGTTCACACGTGCAATGGTTGAATATCCCTCTCTATTTATCCTCATTCTCAAAAAGTGAAAGGTGTTAATAATTCATTGTAACAATAGGCAAACGGCAACGAGAGCAGCATGGCGTCGAAACGGTCCATGAATCCTCCGTGACCGGGCATGATGTTGCCCGAATCCTTCACTCCCGCGGCTCGCTTGAACATCGACTCCACCAAGTCGCCGAAGACGCTCGTCACCGCCACCGTAAGACCGAATCCTCCGCACACCAGCCAGTCGTTGCCTGTTAGGTGGCCCGTCACCGCGGTAAAGGTCGTTGCGGCAATCACTCCGCCCCAGAAACCCTCCCACGATTTCTTTGGAGAGATGCGCTCCATGAGACGTCTGCGACCGATGCTCATACCCACCAGATAGGCAAAAACGTCGTTGGACCACACCGTGACGAAATAGACCAGAATCAGCATCGGCTCATATACGCCGCCCGACTTTGACATCGCTGCCAACAATGCCATCGGTACGACGGCGTAGGTCATACCGCACAACGTCACCGCAATGTTCTCCAATGGTTTGTCTCTTTTGGCATATAGTTCGGCTATGAAAATCAGTGCCGTAAGTGGTAACAGAATCAGCAACTCCCTCATGTCGTTGCTCATCATTGCGACACCTATTGTTGTTCCTCCCATTGCGCAGGCCAGCACCTTCACCGCCTTTGACGGTCCGAATGCGGAGAGGCGGAAGAACTCGGTCATCACTCCGCAACACAACACTGCCAGCAACAGCATGAATGTGAACTTCGAGATGAACAGCGCACCGAACATCACAACGAGCATTACCATGCCGCTTGCACCTCTTATGAGCAGATTTTTTGTCTTGTTTTTGTCCATTGTTCGGGTTCTTTGTTCTGTTTTTGTCTCCTATGACCGACGACTATTCGTGCGGTCGGTTTTGTTGTTTACCGTGCAAAGCGAGGTGTTTTCTGTGATTGCTTCGCTGTTGTCTGCATTTGTCTGTCCTACGGTTGCCGTGAAACATTAGGCTGCTGTGACATGAGTGTCGTATATCCACTCTTTCGTTGTAGGCAATTCTCTCTTGTGATTTCCTCCTTGTTTTGTGCCCCTTGTGCCTTTATTTGGCTTATGCCTCACGAGGCTCCACCTCGCCCTCGGTTTCTGCATGCACCTTGCTTTCGGCCTCACTCTTTGCCCCTTGCTCGTTGTCGGCCAATTCCTTCTGCTGTTCATACCGGAGTTCGGCCGAGATGTCGCCTGTGGGACGATTCTCCTCAAACTCTATGCGCTCCTTCCTCACCTCTCGGGCCGCCTTGCCCAATATCTTCTCTATGTCCTCAGTGAAGATGGTCTCCTTCCTGAGCAGCAACTCCACCAACTTGTCCATCTCTTCAAGATGTGAGAGGATTACTCGACGGGCAATCTCATATCCCTCGTCCACAATCTCTTTCACCTCATTGTCTATCAATATGGCGGTCTGCTCGCTGAACGGCTTGGTGAAGGCATAGTCAGACTGGCCGCTCGAATCGTAGTAGCTCAGATGGCCCACCTTTTCGCTCATGCCGTAGTAGACCACCATGGAGTAGGCGGTTTTTGTGGCGCGCTCCAAATCGTTCAATGCGCCCGTTGCTATCTCTCCGAACTTTATCTCCTCGGCCACACGACCTGCCACCAGACCGGCAATCTGGTTGATGAACTCAGTGCGGTTGTATGATACTCGGTCCTCCGGCAGTGTCCATGTTGCACCGAGCGACCTGCCGCGCGGGATGATGGTCACCTTCACGATGGGGTCGGCCAACTCGTCGAGCCACCACACCAGCGCATGACCAATCTCATGATATGCCGTCTTACGTTTATCCTCTTGGCTCATCAGATTGTGGCGTTTCTCCAATCCTCCCACGATGCGGTCTATGGCGCTTATGAAATCCACCTTCTCCACCGCCTTCTTGTCGTTGCGGGCGGCAATCAGGGCTGCCTCGTTGCACACGTTGGCAATGTCGGCACCGGAGAATCCGGCTGTCTGTTTGGCCAAAAATTCGCGGTCAATGTCGGCGGCGAGTTTCAATTTGCTTAGGTGTACACCGAATATCTGCTCCCTGTCTTTTATGTCGGGCAGCCCCACCTCAATCTGGCGGTCGAATCGACCCGCACGCATCAGCGCCTTATCCAATATGTCGGCTCTATTGGTGGCTGCCAATATAATCACTCCTGCATTTGTGCCGAAACCGTCCATCTCGGTAAGGAGTTGATTGAGTGTGTTCTCACGCTCGTCGTTGCCTGAGAAGCCTGCATTTTTTCCCCTGGCACGCCCTATGGCGTCTATCTCGTCGATGAATACGATGCAGGGGGCTTTCTCCTTTGCCTTCTGGAAAAGGTCTCTCACGCGTGATGCACCCACACCAACGAACATCTCCACAAAATCGGAGCCGCTGATTGAGAAGAACGGAACGTTTGCCTCGCCCGCCACAGCTTTGGCCAGCAGAGTCTTACCCGTTCCCGGGGGACCCACAAGCAGTGCGCCTTTGGGAATCTTTCCTCCCAAATCGCGATATTTCTGCGGTTTGCGCAGGAAATCCACAATCTCCATTATCTCCACCTTAGCCTCCTCCAATCCGGCGACATCTTTGAATGTCACTGCGTTAGAGTTGTTCTTGTCGAACATCTGGGCTTTTGATTTGCCGACATTGAATATCCCGTTCTGTCCTCCTGCTCCGCCTCCCGCACTGCGCGATACCGAGCGCATCATCAACACCAGAAAGAGTATCATCAGCAGGAAGGGGAAATAGTTTGAAAAGCCCTCCCAGAAACTGCGACGGTTCTCGTAGCTCAGCGGTATATCCACTCTGTACTCCTGCTGGGCCTTGTCCAAATCCTCCCTGAATGTATCCACCGAGCCGATGTTGAACATCAGTTGTATGCCTTCCTCGGGAATATGTTTATAGGCGGGTTGCTCTTTGAGCCTCTCCACCGCCTCCTTTTTCAAATATACTTCGGCCACTTCCTTGTTCACAACCTCTATGCGTTCCACATCGCCGGCTGCCACAAGTTGTTCCACCTCGTTCCAATTACTCTTTTTCGGGGCGGTGTTGTCGCCTCCCAATCCCAAGTCGGATCGTAGCCATGTCGTTCTGTGAGCCAAGGAGTTG
>JAZODY010000292.1:0-14420 GCA_045597245.1 Tidjanibacter sp. | reverse complement strand
CTCATAAGCGACATCGACAACATTCAGGCCACCAACGACTCCATGAGCGTAAGCCTTTCGGTGGAGCGCGGCAAGGCCGATTCGCTTATGACACGCCTGTTGCAGGAACGTTCGACCAGCCGTGCCACCATCCGACAATACGAGAAGGAGATTGGTACACTCAAAACAGTGATGCAGAACTACATCCGCCAGATTGACTCGCTCAACAGGCTCAACGAATCGCTTGCTGCCGAGAACATCACCTATCGCAAGCAGGTTTCTTCGGAGCGTCTGCGTGCCGATGCGGCAGAGGAGCGTGCGGCCGAGGCCAATGCCAAGATACGTCTGGGCTCCATTGTGAAGGCCCGCGAGATAAAGATAGTGATGTTGAACAGCGCCAACAAAGAGATTACGCGAGCATCCCGAGCAACACGATTGCGCATCGATTTCGTGCTCTCGTCCAACGAACTGACACCCCCGGGCGACCGCAATGTCTTTGTTCGTGTGACGGGTCCCGACGGCTACATCATGGCCAACAGTGCGGGCGACATGTTCCCCTTTGAGGGAGACCAACTGACCTACTCGGCTGTGCGTGAGGTCGATTACCAAAACACCGACCTGCCCGTAAGTCTCTATTACAGCGATGCCGCCATTACGGAGGGAACTTATCTGGTGCAGGTCTACATGGACGGCTACATGGTTGGTTCCTCGGAGGTTTATCTCAGATAACGAAACGATAGTCAAAAACAATAAATTCACAAATAAAAAAGAGAAAAAATGATTTGGTCACTTATCATCGGTGCGGTGGCAGGAGCCATCGCGGGCCGCATCACCAAAGGTGGCGGTTTCGGATTGCTTATGAATATTGTGGTGGGAGTTGTCGGCGGATGGCTGGGCGGATTCTTGTTCGGTCTTATCGGTCTGTCGGGCGATAGCCTTCTGGCAAAGCTTGCCATTTCGGTGGTGGGCGCCATAGTCCTGCTGTGGATTGTTGCCAAGATTAAATCCAAGAAATAGCAATCGGTAACCCGCTTGTAAAGTTATGGGCCGCGAGAATCATTCTCGCGGCCCATACGTTTTTCAGACACCGTTGTTCGGCTAAGGATGGCGGATTATGCTTGCACCAAGCGCATTGAGACGCACATCTATCTCCTGATAGCCTCGGTCTATCTGCTCGATGTTCTGTATTATGCTCGTTCCTTCGGCATTCATGGCGGCAATGAGCAACGCCACACCTGCACGAATATCGGGCGATGTCATGCGCGTGGCCCTCAGGCAGCGCTGATGGTTGTGGCCCACCACAGTGGCACGATGGGGGTCGCAAAGAATTATCTGTGCCCCCATGTCAATCAGTTTGTCTACGAAGAAGAGACGGCTCTCAAACATTTTCTGGTGAATCAACACCGTTCCCTTTGCCTGTGTGGCCACCACAAGGAATACGGATAGCAGGTCGGGAGTGAGGCCCGGCCACGGAGCATCTGCAATGGTCATTATTGAGCCATCCATGAAACTCTCTATTTCGTAGTGTTCGTAGCGTGGCACCAGAATATCGTTGCCGCGTTGCTCGACAGTTATACCCATGCGTTGGAACTGTGCCGGAATAATGCCCAACTCCTTCATATTCACATTCTTTATGGTGAGTTTGGAGCGTGTCATGGCGGCCAGACCAATGAAACTGCCCACCTCAATCATGTCGGGCAGCATGGTGTGTTCCGTTCCATGCAACTCCTCAACACCCTCTATGGTAAGCAGATTGGAGGCAATGCCGCCAATCTTGGCTCCCATACGGCAGAGCATCTTGCAAAGCTGTTGCAGATAGGGCTCGCAGGCGGCATTGTAGATGGTGGTAATGCCGGGCGTCAGCACCGCGGCCATCACTATGTTGGCCGTACCTGTCACAGAGGCCTCGTCGAGCAACATCTCCGTTCCTCTCATCTTGCCGTCGGCCTCCACCGCAAAAAACTCTCCCGTATTGTCGAAATCGAGTTTGGCACCGAGGTTTCGGAAGCCTATGAAGTGAGTGTCGAGCCTGCGTCGCCCAATCTTATCTCCCCCCGGCTTAGGCATGTAGGCCACTCCGAAGCGGGCCAGCATCGGGCCCATAATCATCACCGAACCGCGCAATCTGGCTCCGCGTGCGCGGTAGTCGGCACTTTGCAGATAGTCGAGATTGATGTCGCGTGCGCAAAACGAGTAGCTTCCTTCGCCCAACTTTTCAATCTCCACCCCCATGTTGCGCAACAATGTGATGAGTTCGAGAACGTCCACAATCTCGGGCAGATTGTGCAGTATCACCTTCTCTTTGGTCAGCAACGTGGCGCACATCACCTGCAACGCCTCGTTCTTCGCACCCTTCGGTGTGATTTCTCCATTTAACGTGCGTCCTCCGCACACTTCGAACATTGCCATAGTAAAAAGGAACTTTTTAGGTTATAGTGTGAAATGACGGGCTCGGGCAGGCAGTGCAGTATGCCTGCGCCTGCCTACGGGCCTTGCAACTCCATATATACAAATATAAATAAAATGACTTTGATAAACAAATTCTGCGTGAGGCATATTCTTTACGACTCAAAGATTCTTTTTTAGGCCCGCCGAAAGGATGCTCCGTTGAGGAAAAAAGTGTATATTTGTCTTCGGCCACGAGCCGTAAGAGCAACTTTAATCAGAACGACGGAACGACATGGATAGCAGAGAGGATATAAGGGAGAGAATAAGATGTTACGACGATGCAGAGATTCCTGCGGCCATGGAATTTTTGGTGAAGTGTGACTCCATGAAACGTATGATGAACTTCATCCATCCCGCGCTCTCTGACCCTCAGTGGCGCAGTATGATGCTCGATACCACCTCGCTCGACGGATTTCAGGAAATCTGTTTCCTGCCCGGGGCACGACGCATAGCCGAGTGCAGCGCCACGGAGGTGACGTGTGAGGGATTGGGACATTTGTCGCCCGACAAAGGCAGGCTCTTCATCTCCAACCATCGTGATATTGCTGTGGATGCCGGAATGTTGCAACTCGTTCTGCACGACAACGGCCATCCGACCACCGAGGTGGCTTTTGGCGAGAATCTAATCTTCAACGACTTCTTTGTCCGTCTGTGCAAGAGCAACAAACTGTTCAGTGTGCCCCGCATGTCCGACATGGGACGATATGTGCGTTATGCGCCCGTCATTGCCGACTATGTGCGCACGAAAGTGGCGGCGGGCACATCGGTGTGGATTGCCCAGCGCAACGGTCGCACCAAAGACGGCAACGACCTCACCGAACCGGCTCTGCTGAAACTCTTCCTGCTCGGTTGCAGAGAGACGCAAGCGGAGGCACTTGCGGCACTCAATATAACTCCGATAGCGGTGTCGTATGAATACGAACCGTGTGATGTGCAGAAGGTTGGCGAATTGTTTGTGAAACGCCGCGACGGATTCTACAAAAAACGGCCGGACGAGGATTTCGAGAGTGTCATGACGGGACTTTTGCAGCCCAAAGGGGCGATGCACTACACCTTCTGTCGTCCCGTTTCGAGGCAGGATATCGACTCGGTGTGCCGCGACGGACGCGTCCTCTTTGCCGACCTCGCCCGTCTTATCGACCGACGCATACACGCCGGCTACCATTGTTTCCCCTCCAATCACATTGCCTACGACCTGCTTACAGGCCGAGAAACAAGCAAAAACGTGTGCGACACCGAGTATCGCACACGCTTTGAGGACTATCTTGCGGGAAAACTGGATGAACTGGTAGGCAGATTCGGCGAAGAGAATCGCGCCGAGCTCACCCGTCTGTTTCTCGAACTCTATGCCGGTCCTTTGAAAAACAAACTCTTAGCGGACTCTTAATACATCGCCGTTGTCTTCCACCACTGCACGTTTCCAATTGTCGTCATAGCCCGGCTGGTCGGGTGAAGCAGGAATCTTGGGTGCTATGCCGTTATTGAGGAAACCGTTTGCATCCTCCTTCTTGATGTTGCCGTCGATATATTTGACCATCAGATATTTGTCCAAGTCACACCACTTATTGAACATGGCGGTTGCCTTGTCGTTGGAGTATTGAGTGATGGCTTTGCGCTGTTTGTTGCCCTTCATGGCGGCAAAGAGTTTGTCTTGTGTCTTCACCTCCTCTATGGCTGCGTTCTCCCATTGGTCGGTCACGTCTCTCACTTTGGCTCCTATCTGGTCGTAGCGCAGGTAGGCGAATTGGGCCACGCGGTTGAAAATCCAGAAAGCCGAACTCTCCGAGTACTCCAACATGCTGCCGTTCTCCTCGCTGAAACAATAGGGGACATCGGTGGTGCCGCAGTAGATGGGGGTCAGACACGAGGTGCTGGCATCATCCACTCCGAACCAGAACACTCCGCCCACAGGGTCGGGCAGATAGTCGCGGGCCTGAGCCACAAACCAGAATCCGGTCTGCTGGGTGGCTATGGCGCGCTCGTTCACATACTCCTGTCCCTCATACTCAAACGACATCGGACGCCATCTGTAAGGGGTGCCCACGCCGGCTGCTCCTATGTCGGTGGTCATATCCATGGGGGTTCCTTCATAGTGGTCGCGCATGGCGTCGAAGACCTGCTTGGGCGAAATCTTGCCGTCGGGTTTTACCCAAAGGGGCATGCGGTTGGCAGGATTGTGTCCCATTGCGTAATCGAGATACTGTTCCATGTCGGAGTTGAACATCTTGAAGAACGACCACACACGGGCCTCGCAGCCGCGCAGTGCGCTGAAATCGAGCGGTGCGTAGGCATCGGCAAAGCTGAAATCGGCATCGCTGCCGGAGTAATAACCCATCTCGCGTGCGAAACTGATTACGTCGTCGGAGAAGATGCAGTTCTTGCGGTCGTTCTGGGGAAATTGCGTGATGCGTGCCTGATTTGCGTGGGCGCAGATATATCCGTCGGGGATGCGGCGGGCAACCCACACTATGCCTTTATTCACATTCTTTCCATCGACAATCTTGCTGCCCTTGCCTATCATCTCGAATATCCATGCCTCATTCTTATCGGCAATCGAGAACGATTCGCCCGAAGACATGTAGCCGTACTCGTTGGCCAACTCCACAATGATATCGATGGCTTCGCGGGCCGACGATGCTCGTTGGAGAGTGATGTAAATCAGCGAACCGTAGTCGATGAGGCCGTCGGGGTCAGAGAGTTCGGAGCGACCTCCGAAGGTGGTTTCGCCTATGATTACCTGACGTTCGTTCATGTTGCCCACCGTTGAGAAGGTGTTGGGCACCTGAGGTATGGAGGTGAGGTAAAGGCCCGTATCCCATTCGTGTACGGGAATCATGGTGCCGGCCTTGAATGATTTGGGCGCATTGTATTTATAGAGTGCGCCGTAGAGTTGATGCGAGTCGGCCGCGTAGGATACCATCACCGAGCCGTCGGTAGATGCACCCTTCGTGATGATGAAATTGGTGCAGGCATCGGCGAGGTTCAGTGTGAGAACGGCCAGAGCGGTAATAAGAATTTTTTTCATCTTTTTGTTTTTATGTTAGTCGTTTCTATGAAAATTTGTTGCAGACTCTTTTTCTGTGCTCCACAAAGATAACAAAAAGCGGCAAGCTTTTCGTTTTTGGAGCAACAAAAGCGCGGAGGGGTGTTGATTTTCTGCCTATTTTGAATTATAATTGTCTTTTGTTAGCAGGATGAGGACGGGGAGCGGATGGCCGTTTGGGACGAAATGTGCACCTTGCACGACTCCGCCGACCGAAGACAGAATGAATCAATTACATAATAACAGACCAAATGAATATGAACAAAAGAGTTATCATTGCGGCTCTCGCGGTGCTTGTTGCGCTTCCCGTTGCCGCGCAGAATCTGCAAAAAGGAAAATACGGCTATCTCTATTGCCACATGAGCGACAAGGGCGAATGGACCGCCTTTGCCCTCAGTCGTGACGGCTACAACTACGAGGATGTCATCGGCGGCGACCCCATCTTCAATCCGGAGGAGCATGCCCGCATCGAGGGCGGAACGCGTGATGCGTTCATCTGCCGTATGCACGACGGCAAAGGATATGTGATGGTCACGACCGACATGTGCGTTCGTAAGTCGAAAGTGTGGAATAACTACGGAATAGACCTCTATACCAGCAAGGATATGGTGAATTGGGAGTCGGTGACATTCGATTTCCGTAAGGGACCTTCCATATTTTCCGACCCCGAGTCGCCCGACTGCTACAAGGATTACAGCACGATTCACCGAGTGTGGGCACCGCAGATTTTCTGGGACCCCTATTATGTGTGGCCCGACGGACGCAAGGGCGGCTATATGGTCTATTACTCCATGCTCAATTCGCCCGAAGAGAAATATGACCGCATGTACTACTCCTATGCCGATGAGAGTTTCACCACGCTCACCAAGCCGCGTCTGCTCTTCGATTGGGGCTATGCCACCATCGATGCCGACATCAACTACCTCCAATCCGACGGCCTCTACCACATGCTCATCAAGAAGGAGGGCGGCAAGCCCGGCATCTACACCACATCGGCACCTTCGCTCGTCGGACCGTGGAGCGAACCGGTGGATGATGACTATGTGGATTTCGAGGGCAACAAGAAGTGTGAAGGGTCTTCGGCCTTTCAACTCATCGGCGATGACAAGTGGCGCGTGGCCTATATAGAATACTCCTCCAATCCGAAACACTATCGTATCTGCATTGCCGACGAAAACATGCGCAATTTCTCTTCGCCGGTGGATATACAAGGTGTTACGGGGCCGCAGCACGGCTCGTTCATGCGTCTCACCAAGAGGGAGTATAAATTTCTGCAAAAGTGGTCGGCACAGAAGATGGCCGGACGCAAGTAGACGGTCATGTTGTCGGCCCGTGATATAAAGGCGGCGGCGCGAGAGGTGGGTTTCGACCTGTGCGGAATCACCCGTGCCGAGGAACTGTCCGAGGAGTGCCTTCGATTCCGACGGTGGCTCGGAGAGGGGCGCAATGGAGCATTGGACTATTTGGAACGCAACGTGGAGAAGCGTTTCGATGCCTCGTTGCTGGTCGAGGGGGCGGAGAGTGTGGTGGTATGCGCCATCTCATACAAGAACGAGTTTTCCTGCGGATACGGTACTCACGAGGTGCCGCGTGTGGCATCTTATGCCATCAATGACGACTATCACGACACCATACGCAATATGTTGCGACGCATGGCCTCGCTGCTATCCCTCGATGGCTTAGGGGTGTCATGGCGTGTCTTTTCCGACAGCGCGCCCGTCGCAGAGAAGAGTCTGGCCGTCAGGGCGGGACTCGGGGCGATAGGACGCAACTCGCTGCTGATAACTCCGCGCCACGGCTCGTTTGTGTTGTTGGGTGAGTTGATGGTGGCCGATAGGGTGGATGAGTACGATGCGCCCTTCGAGGAGGATTTGTGCGGGGAGTGTCGTCTGTGTCGCAACCATTGTCCCAACTGCGCCATAGGCGACGACCGTACCATAGATGCCTCGCGTTGTATCTCGCGCCTCACAATTGAGCCCATTGCCGAGTCTGCCGACCGTCTGCCGTTGCATGGCTGGCTCTTCGGGTGCGACGAGTGTCAGAGTGTATGCCCTCGCAACAGAGATGTACCTATTGATGCGTCGGACAGGTTGCACCGACGTTTCAATCCCTCCGACTACCCCGCTTCGCGTTGGCGTGCCATGACCTCCGAGGAGTTTCGCGACTCGTTCTCCTCCACACCGCTCTCGCGCGCGGGACTTGCAAGGCTGCTCCATAATCTGGAATGAGGGGGCGGGTGGAGCATAAAGATAACGAACAACAAAAAGGCGTGACGCTCATCAAGTGAGCGTCACGCCTTTTTTCATGTTATCGAGAGGTGGCAACCGTTATACAAACGGAGTCTTTACCACCTGTGCCTTAATCAATTTTTCGCGAATCTTGATGTATATCTCCGAGCCGACCTTCATGTGCGAAGCATTCACATAACCCATACCCACACCCTCTTTCAGGCTGGGTGACATGGTGCCCGAAGTCACGTGACCGATGTTGTTGCCGTCGGCGTCGCAAATCTCATACTCGTGACGGGGAACACCTCTCTCCACCATCTTGAAACCCACCAACTTGCGACTTACTCCCTCGGCCTTCTGGCGCTCCAAAACGGCACGGTCGATGAAATCCTTGCCCTCGACGAACTTTGTAATCCAACCCAGACCGGCCTCTATGGGCGAGGTGGTGTCGTCTATGTCGTTGCCGTAGAGGCAGAAACCCTTCTCCAAACGGAGCGTGTCACGTGCTCCCAGACCGATGTTCTTCAGTCCGAACTCCTCGCCTGCCTGCCACAGAGCCTCCCATAGCCTGTCGGCATCTTCGTTGGCGACATATATCTCGCAACCGCCCGCTCCGGTGTATCCCGTTGCCGAGAGCAATGCGTTCTTGATGCCTGCCACCTCGGTCACCATGAATGTGTAGTAGGTCATATCCTCCACCTGCTCGGGGCAGAGTTTCTGAACGAGTTTCATAGCCGTCGGGCCTTGAACGGCCAACTGGCATGTGGCGTCGGAAAGGTTGCGCATCTCCAAACCCTCCTTGCCGAACTTATCGGCCTCGGCACAGATGTGGTTCCAATCCTTGTCGATGTTGGCTGCATTGACAACCAACAAATATTTGTCCTCGGCAAAACGATAGACCAGAATGTCATCCACGATGCCGCCCTTCCCGTTGGGCAGACACGAATACTGTATCTTGCCGTCGAAGAGCTGGGCCACATCGTTGCTGGTGATGTGTTGGAGGAAGGCAAGGGCGTTGGGGCCCTCCACCCATATCTCGCCCATGTGGCTCACGTCGAATACTCCCGCACCCGAACGTACGGTAAGGTGTTCGTCATTGATGCCGCTGAACAGGATGGGCATGTTGTAACCGGCAAACTCCTCCATTTTTGCGCCATTGGCTATGTGGTACTTGGTAAAGGCAGTTGTTTTCATCTCTTGTTAGTTATTGCGCTGTTGTTCTTATAATAATATGACTCTCTTTGTCGTCTCTTTTTGCTCGTTCTTTCACCCCTTTTTTCTTGCTGGTGACGTGTCAGTCTTTTTTGATGGAGAGTTTCGGGCAGCGACGGAACTCTTTGGTGCGGTCGAACAGATACCTGTAAGTGGTGTGCATCTTGAAACGCTCCGCACATACATAGGTCTCCACCATACGCATCATGACGGGGTTGAAATCGCCCACCCATGCCAGCTCCAAACTCTTGTATTGACGGCCGTTGCCCTTCAATACATCCTGCTCGAAGGCGTGAATTATGCCCGATTCTATACCGCGCCCCTGAAACTCCGGTGTCACTCCGAATATCAGACCGAATATGCGGTCGGCCTTGTGCATCTTCATCATGGTCAGAAAGCGCAACTTGTTGATGAACCCGAATTTGCCGTTGAATCGGCCAATCACGCGGTTCAAGTCGGGAATCATGATGTAGAAACCTATCGGCTTGTCTTCATAATATGCAAAATATATCAGCTGCGGGTCGATGATGGGGCGCAACGAATTGAACAACCTGTCGGTGTCCTCCTTCGAGAATGGTTTCACGCCCGTGAATTTCGACCATGCCTTGTTGTAGATGTTGCGGAAATTCTCCGAGAGATTCGGATAGTCCTTCTCGGTGATGTGCTCAAATCGGTAGGCGGGGTTCTCGCTCAGGCGTTTCACCTGATTGTAGACGGCCTGACTCAACTGACCAACCTCCAACTTGCGCAGATAGGTGTGCTGGTTGAAGTAGGCTTGGAAACCGTAGCTCTCAAACAGCTGCTGATAGTAGGGGAAGTTGTAGGGGTTCTTGTAGAGCGGCTGACTCTCGAAACCCTTGACCAGAACTCCCCACCAATCGTCGCGAGCGCCGAAGTTGATGGGACCGTCCATAGCCTCCATGCCCTGTGCGGTGAGCCACTCTTTGGCGGCGTCGAACAGCATGTCGGCAACCTGTTGATTGTCTATCGATTCGAAGAAACCGCAACCGCCTGTCGGCTGCTCCTCTATGGCTGCCTGCTCCTTGTTGTAGAAGGCGGCTATACGGCCGACTATCGTCTTTTTTTCGTCGCGCACAACCCAACGTACGGCCTGACCGTTGTTGAATAGTTGGTTCTTTGCGGGATTGAATACATCTTTAATATCGTTATCCAACGGGCAGACCCAATAGGGATTGCCCTTGTAGAGTTTTTTAGGAAAATCAAGCCACTCCTTCTCCTGTTTGGGCGAGGAGACGAGTTCAAGTTTGAAGTTGCTCATAGTTTCATGTAACTTTTGTGGTTCCAAATGACAAAGATACAAAACAATTTTTTAATTTTGTGAAAATGTAATAGTTTAATACGACTTTATGTTGATTTTATGGCACTGACCGAATCTTTCAATACCACGAAATATGAGTCGCTCATGAAGCGCAGAATCTGTAAGATACTGCTTATTTGCAGCAGTTACGACGGATTCGTGCTCGAAGAGGACGGCCGTATCGAAACACGTATCTCGCAGGAGTACAACGAACTTAATCTTAGTAATCCGCCCGTCATCAAACGCATGGAGTCGGCGCATGAGGCGTTGCGCCTGCTCGAAACCGAGCGGGATTTCGACCTGATAATCACCATGTACAATGTGGGCGATATCGACCCGTTCCGTTTCTCGAAGAGTGTGAAGGCCATATGTCCCGACACTCCCATCGTTCTGCTGGCCAGCTATTCGCGCCTTGTGCATGCCAAAATTTCGGGCAGCGATACCTCGTCGCTCGACTACATCTACTATTGGAGCGGCTCAATGGACCTTATCATCGCCATCATCAAACTTGTGGAGGACCGCATGAATGCCGACCACGACATCTTCAACGTGGGGGTTCAGGCCATCCTGCTTGTGGAAGACAGCATTCGCTACTACTCCACCTATCTGCCAGCCATTTATCGCATCGTCTTGCGACAGTCGAGCGATGTGCGAGAGGCACTCAACGAACAGCAACAGAAATTGTGTAAACGTGTGCGTCCCAAGATATTGATGGCCCGCAACTACACCGACGCCGTGGAACTTTATCGGAAGTATCGCGAGAATCTTCTGGGTGTAATCTCCGATGTGGGGTTTGTGGTTAATAAGGGTGATGCTCCCGAGAGTGAGAAATTGGATGCGGGTATAGAGTTGTGTCGCATGATAAAGAGCAACGACCCGCAGATGCCCTTCCTGTTGCAGTCGTCGCAGAAGGACATGGGGGCCATTGCCCGCGAATTGGGAGTGGGATTTTTGGTGAAAAACTCCAAGACGCTGCTTATCGAGTTGAGCGAGTATATCAGCAGCGAGTTCGGATTCGGAGACTTTGTCTTCAAGGACCCCGATACGGGTGCGGCGGTTAGTCGTGCGGGCGACCTGCGTGAGTTGCAGCGATTGTTGAGTGAGGTGTCTGACGAGATGTTGCAGGCCTGCACGAGTCGCAATCTGCTCTCGAAGTGGATGTTGTCGCGCGGACTCTTCTCGTTGGGCGAGGAGTTTAAGCGCCTTACGGCCGACCATTTCGACTCGGTGGCCGACATGAGGAAGTTTATCGTGGACCGCATCTTGGAGTACCGGATGTCGATGGGACAGGGTATCGTGGCCAAGTTCAACGATAAGACCTACGACGAAACCATCTGGTTTGCGCGCATGGGAGAGGGTTCGCTCGGAGGTAAAGGCAGAGGTTTGGCCTTCCTTAACAGAATGTTGCACAAACATAAATCCTATGAGAAATATGACGGGGTGTCGGTGGCCATCCCGCGAACGGTGGTGATTGCCACCGACTATTTCGATGACTTCATAAGCGAGAACGGCTTGAAGAGCGTCATCAATGCCGACATGACCGATGACGAGATACTCTCCGAGTTTGTCTCCTCCACTCTGCCGCAGCCGCTCATTGATAGCCTGAAAGTCTATATAGCCCATGCCTCCGGTCCGTTGGCCATCAGGTCGAGTTCCAAGTTGTAGGGCTCCTATTATCAGCCCTTTGCGGGAATATATTCCACATATATGATTCCCTATACCGAGCCGGCCCAGATGTTGCGTCTGCTGGCAAAGGCCATCAAGAGCGTATATGCCTCGGTATATTTTGCCGCGGCACGTGCCTATATCACTGCCACCTCCAACGTTATCAGCGAGGAGAAGATGGCGGTGGTTATTCAGGAGGTGTGCGGCAGCGAGCAGGACGGATTTTTTTATCCCACCATATCGGGTGTGGGGCGTTCGCTGAATTTCTATCCGTTGGGTGACGAACGTCCCGAGGACGGAGTGGTGAAGATTGCCTACGGATTGGGTAAGGCGGTTGTGGAGGGAGAGAAAGTGTTGCAGTTCTCGCCCAAGTATCCGCGAAAGATTCTGCAACTCTCCACATCGGATTTGGCTCTGAGGGATACGCAGCGACGATTCTATGCGCTCAACCTGCGTCCCGAGGAGTTTAAGATTTCGAAAGACGATGCGGTGAACATTGCCCGTATCAACATAAACGAGGCCAAGACGGCCCGCAATATGCGCTTTGCCGCCTCCACGTGGGACCCGCAGAGCGGCTATTTGTCGGATAGCGCTTTGGCTGAGGGTTACAAAGTCATAACTTTTGCGCCGGTATTGAAATACGACATGATGCCGTTGGCCGAGATACTGAGCGACCTGTTGAAGGTGTTTCAGGTGGAGATGCACTGCTGCATCGAGATGGAGTTTGCGGTGGATATGGATGTACCCGATGGGGAGAGATACCGTTTCAATCTGTTGCAGATACGTCCCATTGCCGACGAGGCCGACGGAATGCATTTCGATTGGGACGGATTGGAGCGTGAGGAGTGTGTGATTTACTCGGAGAATGCGCTCGGAACGGGTGAGGTGAGCGATGTGTGCGACGTGGTTTATGTAAAGCAGTCGTCGTTCGACACCTCGCGTACGGAGCAGATTGCCTCGGAGGTGGCGGTGATGAACGAGAAGCTGCGTAAGGAGGGTAGAGGTTATGTGCTGATAGGTCCGGGACGATGGGGATCGAGCGACCCGTGGCTGGGTGTGCCGGTCAATTGGGCTCATATATCGGAGGTGAGAGTGGTTGTGGAGTGCGGCTTGGACAACTTCCGTGTGGAGCCGAGTCAGGGCACCCACTTCTTCCAGAATATGACAGCCTTCGGAGTGGGCTATCTCAATCTGGCCCCGTATGACGGAGTGGACCTCTATGACGAGCAGGCGTTCAATGCCCTGCCGGCGGTGAGCGAGACCGATTATGTCCGCCATGTGAGGGTGGGGCGTCCGTTGGAAATCGTCATCGACGGAATCAACAACAAGGGGTTTGTTCGTTTCCCGAAAGAGTGAATGTATAAATACGGTCCGACAGATGGAAACTGACGGGATGGATTCGAATTTCTTGTCACGTCGTAAGCAAACGGGATGGGCCGAAATATGACAGATGCCGCCCGAAGACCACAAAGGTCTTCGGGCGGCATTTTTTTCGCAGGTCGGTTTGTGTGTCAAAGGATGGTCGGCTCACGTGTCGATAAAGGACGCCGTTTGCGTTGTCTTCTGCCGATATACGGCCACTTGTGCAGTTATGTGCCGACCTGCGAAGTTCTGTGCTGAAATGGTACGGACCCGGGTCGGGAGTTTGTTTCGTCCGGTGACTGTCGGTCCGGCCTGACTGTCTGTGTCCCGAGCAGAGTTGATGTTTGCTCGAAACGCAGATAATAAACTAAAATCTGTCGCGGCCGCCGGAGAGCTCTATTCCCTTCTTTATGGGGCTGGCCGTCTCTTTGCCGTCGCGTGTCACGATGTAGCTTTTCACGGTGAGAATTTTGTGATATTCGTGCGGCAATTCCGCCGTTATGGCAAAGGAGCCGCCGATATGAAGCGGCGAGAAGTTGATGCCGTTTATGTCGATACCCAACAATTCGCTCAGGCTCATGGCGTCTTTGTTGAGGACCGAGATTCTCACCTCGTCGTGGGCGAGGCCGGTGGAGATATAGAATCCGTAATCCACAATCTCGGCTGCCGCACCATTTATTTCTGCTTCCACATGGAATCGGTTTTCGTAGAAATTCAGTACGTTGAGGAGTACCTGCGGGGTTTGTGGCTGGGTATCGAATTCGTTTTCCGCATTATTGTTTGCGGGCGATGTTGCCATGAGCGGCATGGCCGATAGCAGTATCGCAAAGAGGGAGTTGAGAATGAATTTCATGGTATTGTCTGTTTAATAATATTTGGTGCTCAAATATAAATAAATTTTTATTTAATCGCAATGCTTTTCTTAAAAAAATGTTTTGTGTGGGATGTTGGGGCGAATGGTTTTTAATAAACAAAGGTCTGCTTGTCGAAAGGGGAAACGGTATCAGAATGCCATCAATCGGCGGTTTGCAAATCGTTTTCGTCTCTTTGTTTCAAAACCGATGCCGAATCTGTTTGCGAAACTCTCTATCGGGCTGATAAAAAAGATAATGGGGAAGATTCACATCTGCCCCATCTCATCAGGTTAGGTTAGTTAGGTTAATGA